>JAOZRC010000213.1 GCA_029940345.1 Desulfobacterales bacterium | reverse complement strand
AGCCCTCGCTCCCACACTTTTTCGCTTCGATCACGACTTTCCAAACAGGCTCTAAAAGAATACGTTACAAATCTGGCAAATGGCCGAAGTTATGACCAAGTAACAAATAGTTTGTATCTTATTCAAATCTGATACTATCCGGTTTCAGTGGCAATGCCCTGCCCCTGACACCCGAAACCATAATTTTTGAACAGGATACAATATAGTTTAAACTTTTTCAGTTTCAAAGCGCTGCGCACTTTACATTTTGATAAACGAGTCTTGAGGCAAATAACGAATATCTAAGTATGATTACAATTAGCATATTCGGATAACAATTACAACTGGCGATCAGCGTTTAGCCTTAAAATTAAGGCATGGGCCAATAATACAAGGGTGGGTATCGTCGGAAAATATGTATCTTATTCAAATTCAATGGTAATCGTAATCATGGAGTGCGAAAGTTAAGCAGACCGGAGCGGAACGGTCTTTCGCAAATTTAACGTGTTGTTCCACGATTCCAGCCATACGCGAAAAACATAATTTTGACACTCCGGAACTGCATTGGCCATGATTTTTGAATAGGATACGAAAACATGTTTGTATCTGCCTTTGTTGGCAATGCCTACCGTTTCATCAAAAAACAGTGGGCAAAGATAATTGCTTTCTGATTCTAACGGATTTTATTGACAACAATTATCTGGAGATACATCCCAGAATTCATATCCGAAGTGCATGAATTATTGTTTTCGCATGGGTATGAAGCCCTATAATAGCGCGTCATTTTAAAGTGCAAACTACTTTTTGGCCATACTGATTTAAAGTCAAAACTATTCTTCAGATGTTTTATCTTCGTCCGGTGTTTTTGCACCTTCAGAAACTTTTTCTCCTGTTACCGATTTCTCTACCTCTGCTGATTTATTATCTTTGGAAGAAGGCTCCTTTTTAATCAACGCGTCGATTTTTTTCTTCAAATTTTCAACTTTTGTATCATCCAGAAAAAAGGGATACGCATTGGCAGATGAAACGGCCGGTGTGTTTTTCACGTCTTTATCCGTTTTGGTAAAAAGTGCTATTGTATGTTCTTCGGCGTCTTTCAACGTCACCACGGTGAGCGGGTTGGTAAGATCATCTTTATTTTGCCCCTCAATATAGGCTTTACATTCGTATTCGGACAGCATCGTCAGCAGGCCGTTGATCTCATTTTCGTTTACTTTTTGGCCATCCGCACTCTCCCATATCTTTATTTTGGGAGTCGGCTGCGCTGCTTTTACATCCTTAGCCGGTTTTTCACCTTCAATCGGTTTGTCATTTTTGTCTTTTGCGGCCGGCACCGATGGGTCGTCAATTTCCTTCAGTTTCAACCGTATGGTTGTTTTATCCTGCGTAACGGTAATTTCGGTGATTGCATCTTTTTTAAAGGACAACACTGTTTTATCCCTGAGATCACTGACCGTCTGATCAAAGGTTGAACGAAAATTGCCCCTGGCATGATACACATTCGGGTTGTCCGCTAATTTTACGAACGTGTGTTGAAAAGTGGCGGCGGCTTTACCCAAATCAAAGGCGCGGCGCAAGGTGGTTCCTTCCCAAGCATTGACTGTAATTTTTTGCGGGTTGTCTAACTCATAGCGCGTATAGTTTTTCGATTCGGAAACCAATGTCGATAGAGTTAGATCCGCAATCACATCCACCATTTTACCTGTTTTCGAAGAATCAGACGGAAAAGCTTTTTCGCCAATATACCAGGCGTCATCCTTTTTATTCAGTACAACGGTATTATCACCTTTTTTGATTTCAATTTTATTAATTTGTTTAGCCGTCACTTTGTCTGGTTGAGGCAATGTGTAATTGGTGCGATTGGATTTATGCAGAACTAAATATAAAACCAGTGCGACAATAATAACAGGCAGAATGATATATTCTTTTTTTAGTTTCATGGTATCACCTTTTTTGTAGTCCGAATAAACGCAAATTAGGGAAAAAGCATCTGAAGTTGTTTTTTACGGGAATGGCGCCGAAACCAGGTAAACAAACCAAAAAGAATGACCAGGATCGGTAGTCCGGCAATATTAAAGGCTTTGGTGAATGTTTTCAGTCCGGGGCCGGTTTCGTTAAGCGGGTTAAAGCGTTGTACTTTGCTTCGCATGGCAGCGATGTCGGCGCGATTGTTTAACGCATCGATCACATTCAGGATAAACATTGCATTGGGACTTTGGCCTTCCGGATCGATGACATTATCTTTGAGCATTTCGGATGACGCCATGATAAATATCTTCGCACGCGGGCTTTTTTCCAGGAAACGGCCCTGACTTTCAATTTCAGACAAATCGGGGCCGGTCTTTTTATCTTTATTCGCTTTGGCTTCATCCTCCGGTTTGGTTGCATCCGTCTTATCCTTATCTTCAGAGGCGTCTTCATCTTTTTTATCCGCTGGTTTTTCAGGAACGGGTTTTCCTTTAAAATAGGAAGTGAACTCACCTTCCAGCAAATACGCCAGAGGCATTTTGGCGAACTCTTTTTCATCGGCAGGCGGTCGGATAAACATCGGGTTGAGATTGATGCGGCCGCGCATTTCCCATGATTCCGAAGATGATGCAAACAGTCGGTGGGCCGTTATTTTGTTCGCCTCAAGCTGTTTTTGATCCAGTTCTAACGGCGCAATTTTCAGAGCCACCATGCCTTTGATGTTATTCATAAAAGGAAGGTCGCGATTAATGTTATTATTTTTTATGATGGGCGCAAAATAAAGCGCAGACTCGCCGCCGCCGAATTGTTGTTGAAGCCGTTGTTTATAGCAGTTTTTATCCATCACCAGCGCTTGGTTGATGTTGACGCCCCAGTGTGCCAGGAGTTTATCCAATCCGGTATCAGCAGGGATAAACATGGGTCCCTGCATATTAAACTGCTGCTGTCGGGGCGGTGTCACTTCATTAAAGGGGTCCGGCAAGAGCATCAGGTTGGTTCCGCGCATGAGCGCCTGGTCAATTTGCCAAAGTTCGTAATCGGAAAATTTTTCAGTCGGACGTGCAATGATCAGGCATCCGAGACCTTCGGGCACACCGTCATCTTTGAGGTTGACAGGGGTTAAAGAGTAGTTATGGCCAAGCAGTTTGGCCAACTCGGTCGCTCCTTGCGGTTGCCGCATCCCCATGGGAGCGGCAAAGGCTGACATTGTCAAAGCGCCATGATCGGCCAGATAGCCGAGTTTTTCGTTGATATCCACCAGTGATTCCAAATTATCACTGATAAGTTCTTCCAAATGGCTGATTTCAGTCAGATCATACTGGGTGCCAATGATCGGTATGCGAAAAACTTTAAGAAGGGGTATTTCCAAAACTTTAGCGCTGTATGACATGACCATGCCGATAACGCCATTTCCTGCCGGAATGTTCGCTTTTTGAATCGCCGGCCATTTCAGGGCCGTGAGATGATATTTTTCCAGTTTCGCAGCCGGAATTTGTTCAGCCGTCGGATCTATGTATGTGTATGCAAGTTTTCCATACGTTTTGGAATTGAGTTTTTCAACAATTTTTTCAACTTCCTGCGGGTATTGGGACAACTCTTTGAGTCCCATGTAAGGTGCCACCTGTTTTAACGCCGATGACATATAAAGGGTGACATTGATTTTTTCAGTCAGATTCAGCAAAGCGCTGACTTTATTATTCAGCTTCTGAATCGCGGTTGTCAGCTTGTATTCCAAGCCTTCGGTCGTTGTAATCGTGGGGATGCGTTCAATCTGATCGCCGTGGATGATAACAAGCCCCATATACGCTTTGGAAAACTTGACCTGATCTTTTTCGATCAATTGAATTTGAATCGGATGAATCCCGTAATTATTGGCAATTTCACGGTTTTCACGGGTTTTTGCGCTCACGCCTTCGGATTCGGGATCAACATCAAAAAACCGGTAGTTAAAAAAGCGGTTGCCATTGCGAGCGTATTCTTCAAGAAGGTCATGAAGATAGCGTTCGGTGTTGTTGTGGGGCGCGGGAAGGTCTTTGGTGAAAAAGACATTGATTGTCAAGGGTTCCGAAAGCGTTGAAACAACTTTCTGACTTCCTTGGGAAAGGGTGTAGAGATTATTTTCAGTCAGATCAAGCCTGAAAAACAGGGTCGCACCAACCAAATTGATCAGCACCACAACAATCATATAAATAAACAATTTTAAATATTTACCAAAAAAAAATTTCATATCGCACTCCTTAATTTCGGGATCGCATGGCAAGATGCGCGCCGTAAAGACCGATAAAGATAACACTGCCAAAATAGAGAATATCACGCGAATCGATGACGCCTTTGGAGATATTCTGAAAATGATAATCAGCGCCGAGATAGCCAATGACGCTCAACAGTACCTGGGGAAAGAAAAATAACATTTTATCAATCGTGGTCAGTGCGAAGCAGATCACCATGCCGACGATAAACGCAATAATTTGGTTGCGCGTCAGTGATGATGCGAACAGGCCCACCGCTGCAAAAGCGCCTCCTAACAAAATGGCGCCAGCGTAACCGGCGATCACCGGCCCCCAGTCCAATTGGCCCATAAAGGTGATAAAGATCGGATACGCCAACGTGGGAATCAGGCAGGCGGCAAGAAACACAACCGCGGCAAGGAATTTTCCGATGATAATGTCATTCATCGTAACCGGCAGCGTAATGAGCACCTCATAAGAGCCGACGTTGACTTCTTCGGCAAACAGTTTCATGGTAATTGCCGGAATGACAAAGGCAAAAATGATCGGCAACAGGTTAAAAAATTGACGCAAATCAGCCTGATTGTAAAGGAAAAAAGTTGTGAAAAAAAACCATCCGGTAATTAACAAAAAGATGGATATAACGATATAAGCGATCGGCGTGATAAAGTAATCGTTCACTTCTTTGGTCAAAATATGAATCGCTTGCGGCATGTCAGTTCTCCTCAGTTCTCTTTGGTCAGTTCACGGAAAATGGTTTCCAGGGTCTTGGTTTCCTGATGCATTTCCACCAGTATCCAGTCAGTTGCTTTAATCGCCTGATAAATATTTTTTCTAAGATCGCTTTCAGAACGGCAGGTCAATCTGAGATCAAGGCGGCCATTATCCGCGCTGTTTAATTGTTCAACCCGTTTAACCCCATCAATGGGACTGATAAGCGCATCCGCTTCATCGAACGGCGCATCCAAAAGCGAGATGCGGATAAACCGTTCTTTTGTGGCAGCCTGTTTCAGGTCTTGGGTGCTGCCATCCGCAATAATCTTACCTTTATTAATAATAACAATACGATCGCAGGTCGCTTCGGCTTCACTCAAAATATGGGTGGAAAGAATAACGGTTTTTTCACGGCCGATTTGGCGGATAATTTCCCGAATTTCAGCAATCTGGTTCGGGTCCAAACCGGATGTGGGTTCATCTAAAATCAGAATCTCAGGATCGGTCATCATGGCGTGCGCCAATCCCACCCGCTGCTTCAATCCTTTGGAAAGCTCGCTGACCGTATTGTGCATGATGCCGCCCATTCCGCACAGATCTGCGAGTTTGCGGATACGCGCCAGCTTTTTGTCACCGTTAAGCCCCCGAATCCGCGCAATGTAATCCAGATAGTCGTACACCAGCATACTGTGATACAAAGGCGCCGATTCCGGAAGATACCCCATCATTTTTTTGATCTCTAACGGATGGTCGTCAATGGCCAGGTCTTTTACGTGTATATCGCCGGAGGTCGGTTTGAAATAGCCAGTGAGCATCCGTAAAGTGGTGGTTTTACCGGCGCCGTTGGGACCTAACAGGCCAATAATTTCACCTTTGGCGATGTCCAGATTGATTCTGTCTACGGCGCAGAATTTGTCATAATACTTCGTCAGATTTTCGACATGAATCATGTCAGTTTCTCCCAATCGTTGTGAACCGAACGTTTTACAATCCGAACCGGATAGCGGTTCATTTCACAAAAATTTATACGATTAATATAATCGAATACCATTTCTAAAAACCTAAAAAATAGTAACTGAAAAAGAAAAATCAAGGCCAGATCGTAAAGCATTGGCTATCTAAGCTATTTTTTTTACATTTTATATCCCAATTATTAGTTGACGATGTTTACTACACCAATTATATAGGTTATAAGATTAATCGTCAGTTGTAAGTTATTGTAAGTTACTGAAAGCACACGCACTGAAAAATATGACATTGACTTTGTAAATTTCAATTTCGAACGGGATGAATATAATATGTTATAATTTCAGAATATTATGAAGTAGCTTTAAACTTTACGCCGTGGAGAACAAACTATCAAAAGGTAATCGCAAATAATTATTATCACACTAAAATTAAAGGGAGGGGAACACGATGGACAAAATTTTACGAATTAATGTCGGCGCGCAAGGGGGACCTGGTTTTAGCGAAGAGCCTTTGGGTGATTACGCCGGCCTGGGCGGCCGCGCGATGACTTCGACGATTGTTTCCACGGAGGTGCCGCCGCTTTGCCATCCGTTGGGAGCGGATAATAAGCTGGTTATTGCGCCGGGAATGTTAAGCGGAAGCGCCGCTGTCATGTCCGGACGAATGTCAGTGGGATGCAAAAGCCCTTTAACGGGAGGAATCAAAGAATCGAATTCGGGTGGTCAGGGTGCCCAGGTTTTAGCTCGGCTTGGATATGCTGCTATCATACTTGAAGGCCGACCCGCGGATGACACCCTCTATAAAGTCCTTATCAATAAAGATGGTGTTCAGATTGTTCCTGATAACAGTTTGAAATTATTAGGCAACTATGATACTGTTGAAAAACTGAAAGCGGAATACGGAGATTCAATCGCCTGTATTACGATCGGACCCGCAGGTGAAAGAAAAATGAGCGCCGCCACGATCGCTTTTACCGATATGGAATTGCGACCGACACGCCATGCCGGACGCGGCGGCGTAGGCGCTGTAATGGGATCTAAATGTGTCAAAGCGATTGTTTTGGATGATGAAGGCTTGGAAAAACGGACACCTGAAAATATTGAAAAATTTAAAGCCGCAAACAAGCTGTTCACCGAAGGACTTCGCAAACATCCGGTTTGCGGGGAAGGGCTCCCCGCTTACGGTACCAATGTTTTAACCAATGTGGTTAGTGAAGCGGGCGGTTATCCGACAAATAATTTCAGTACAGGCTCCTTTGACGGCGCGTCTAAGATCAGTGGTGAAACACAGGCGGAAACCGAAATCGCGCGTGGCGGGCTGGCGACGCATGGCTGCCACAAAGGATGCGTCATTCGTTGTTCAGGAATCTACAATGATAAAGATGGTAATTTTTTAACCAAACAACCGGAATATGAAACGGTCTGGGCCCACGGCGGCAACTGCGGCATTGATGACCTGGACGCCATTGCCAAGATGGATCGTATGGATGATGATTTCGGGGTAGACACCATTGAAATGGGCGCCACCATCGGTGTGATGATGGAGGCCGGATACGCCCAATTTGGCGATGCTGAAGCGGCTATCAATCTGGTTAAGGAAGTAGGCAAAGGATCTGATCTTGGCCGAATTTTAGGCAATGGCGCCGCGGTCACGGGCAAAGTGTTTGGCGTTGAAAGAGTTCCCGTAGTTAAAGGGCAGGCATTGCCAGCCTACGATCCGCGTGCGGTGCAAGGTATTGGGGTGACCTACGCGACAAGCCCGATGGGCGGTGACCACACCGCCGGTTATGCGGTGGCAACCAATCTTCTTGGGGTTGGCGGAAGTGTTGATCCCCTAAAAGGGGAGGGCCAGATTGAACTGTCGCGCAACCTTCAGATTGCCACGGCAGCGATCGATTCCACCGGTATGTGTTTATTTATCGCGTTCGCCATTTTGGATCAACCGGAAACGTTTCAGGCTTTGGTTGATATTCTCGGTGGCTTTTACGATCAGAACATGACGGCCGATGATGTCACCGCATTGGGCAAGTCTGTTTTGACAAAGGAAAGAGATTTTAATAAAAAGGCCGGTTTTACATCACAACACGACCGTTTGCCTGAATTCTTCAAAAATGAAAAATTGGCACCCCATAATGTCACTTTCAGTGTAACGGATGAAGAGTTGGATGAAGTTTTTAACTGGTAGCAAGGGTGATTGCGTTCCCGAATCCGGTTCGGGAACGCAAATCCGAGTATTGCTAAATAATTACGCTATGGAATTGCATCAAAACGATATAGTTGTCTTAAATTGAAACATCCAAAATAAAACATCCCGATGTAACCGTTCACTCCCCCTACGTGTAAGGAATGGGGACAAAATACTTACCCATTTTCAGAAAAGGAGTGCAAACCACAGTTTGCGTCACAGCATCGCAAACTGTGGTTTGCACTCCGGAA
>JAOZRC010000902.1 GCA_029940345.1 Desulfobacterales bacterium | reverse complement strand
AAACCTGAACATTGATGACAAAGTATTAAAGGACATTTTCAAAAATCTGTATTACCCTGACAGCCCCTACGAATTCTCCGTTTTGCCTGCCGATATATTAGGACAGGTCTATGAAAAATTTCTTGGTAAAGTCATCCGTCTGACACCGCAACATCAGGCCAAAATAGAAGAGAAACCGGAAGTCAGAAAAGCAGGCGGCGTCTATTACACGCCTACATACATAGTTGATTACATTGTAAAACAAACCGTTGGAAAACTGGTCAAAGGCAAAAAAGCGGGGCCCAGGGGCGCTGTCAGCAAATTAAGAATTTTAGACCCGGCCTGCGGTTCGGGTTCGTTTCTCATCGGCGCTTACCAGTTTTTACTCGACTGGCATCTTGATGGGTATGTGAATGACAATCCTGAAAAACTGACCAAAGGCAAAACACCCCGTCTTTATCAGACTGATAAGAGGGAATGGCGGTTAACTGCGGATGAAAGAAAGCGTATTCTTTTAAATAATATCTACGGGGTTGATATCGATCCCCAGGCTGTTGAAGTGACAAAGCTGTCTCTTTTGTTGAAAGTGTTGGAAGGTGAAGACGAGCAAAGCATCGGAAAGCAATTAGCGCTTTTTCAAGAGCGGGTTTTGCCGGATTTGTCGAATAATATCAAGTGCGGAAACTCGCTGATCGGGCCTGATTTTTATGAAAAACAGCAAATGAACATTTTTGATGAAGAGGAAATATATCGGGTCAATGCTTTTGACTGGGCTGCCGAGTTTCCTGATATTATGGAAAAAGGCGGGTTTGATGCGGTGATTGGGAATCCGCCATATTTGGGAGGGCGTGAATGGAAAAAAGAATATGGAAACGAATATGATTATTTTATCAATAAATTTGGGGTTGCTGAATATCAATTTGATATTTATACACTCTTTTGGCAGCATGGCATTGATACTTTAAGGAAATCTGGCTATGTTGGTTTAATCACACCAAATACTTGGCTTAACAATAAAAGTAATTTAAAACTCAGAGATTATATTTTGCATCAAACAGCAGTTGAAAATATCGTTGATTTTTCAAATGTGAAAGTATTTAAGGATGCTGTAGTTCTTCCGATAGTAACTATATTGAAAAAGAAATCAGGCAGTGAGCATCTTGTTAAAATTCATGTTGGCAAAGAAAATTATTGCCAATTTTCACATACTTTCCCTCAAAAATTTTGGTTGGAAGATAAAAATCGGCTTTTCAATATCAATTTATATTTAAAAGACTTAGCTATCCGAAAAAAAATTGATAAAACAACTATTAAACTCGAAGATACTGCTGTTGTAAGATTTGGGATCAAGTTATATGAAACAGGAAAAGGTATTCCAAAGCAAAAGCCAAGTGATGCAAAAAATCATATTTTTGAATCGTTCGAAAAAATTGACGATTCTTATCGTCCTTATTTACAAGGAAAAGATATTACCAGATACCAAGTTAATTGGAAAAACCGTTGGTTAAAATATGGAAAAAACCTTGCTGCCCCAAGAGATACTGATCTGTTTGTTGGAGAGAGGCTACTGATTAGAAGAATCGTAGGAGAAAGATTAGTAGGTACTTTTGTAGATATAGGTTTTGTAACAAGCCAACTTTTACAGATAGTTAAACCGAACGATATCTATTGTAGCCAATACTTGCTTGGTCTCCTAAACTCTCAATTAGGGGAAGATTGTATGTGACTCATTAGCCCTGAAAGGGCGGGCTAGTGTAAAGAAGGCAGGGGAAACTGCCGCTAGTACGCCCTTTCAGGGCTGATATTACAACCTATCCTGACCCAGGGCGATGCCCTTCGCGCTTTCAGCGCTAACCGCACAGGTCGAGTATATACGTGTGCTGATAGCCCGCCTCGCTTTTATCCGGTTAATCAAAAAATGAATCCATTTGGCTGGCGATAGATCGGTTACACTTTTGGGTATACCCATATATGTAACCGGGTGACACTTTTTTTTGCGAACGCTCCTTTGCAAAATATTCATTTTTATGTGAAATGCGTTGTTATACACGCTTTCCCTTATTTACAAGACGGGAAATTCGCCATTTCAATTTCTTCCTCGCAGTTGGCAAGATTCTTGCTTTACCTTATCTGAATAAAGTCAAAATATAGCCGTTTGATACGATGGCAGCTATAGACAGTCACATATTAAATTTCACAAGGCTAGAGGGAGGAGGCTGTATTGTAATACGCCGACGACCGATAAC
>JAOZRC010000901.1 GCA_029940345.1 Desulfobacterales bacterium | reverse complement strand
TAATCCAGGAAAGACTTTCCACAGTGGTTGATGAAATCAGGCAGGGAAGTAAAATCATAAGAAATCTTCTTGATTTTTCCCGCCATAGCCAAAGCGATGCACAAACGACGGATGTTAATAAAACCCTGACAAAACTGATGGGTATCGCCGGACCTCATTGCACATCTAAAAAAATCAAAGTGGAAAAAGAACTGGAAAAAGGGATGCCGGATATCAAAGCAGATGCAAGCACCATTCAGGCCATATTGACAAATCTTGTGGCAAATGCGGTTGAAGCCATGCCGGATGGGGGGCTATTGAGATTAAAAACCCGTTATGTCCCGGTTTTAAAAACGATAAAAACAGAGATTGCGGATTCCGGACCAGGGATTCACAAGGATGCGCTTATCAAAATATTCAATCCGTTTTTTACAACTAAAAAGCAGGGCGAAGGAACCGGTCTCGGTCTTTTTGTCAGCCATCAGATGGCAAGAAAACTGGGTGGCGATATCAAAGTGATCAGTTCAACCCAGGAAAACTCGATCAATTCCGGGACCGTGTTTACCCTTGAGTTACCTACTGAATAATTTTTTATCAAAGAATGGGAGACCCTATGCGCGGATATAAAATTTTAATTGTTGAAGATGATCTGAAAATGAATCAGGGGTTGCTGCATATTATTTCAAAACAGGGTTATGCAGCGGAATCTGTTGATTCCGGGGAAAAAGCCCTTGAAAAGATAAAAAATACCGAATTCGATTTGGTCATATCAGACCTCAAACTTCCCGGCATTGACGGAAGGCAGCTCCTGAAAGCCACAAAGAAGTATGACGCCAATATCCTGTTTGTCATTATTACGGCCTACGGTACGGTTGACACGGCGGTCGCAGCCATGAAGGAAGGTGCTGAGGACTATATTCTAAAGCCTTTTGACATGGAAGAGTTGAGGCTTGTCGTAAAAAAAATCATGGAGAAGCGGAAGCTGCTTTTAAGTAATATCCGTTTGCAGCGTCAGCTTGAAAAAAAATATACATTTGAAAATATCATCGGAACCAGTGAAGCCATGATGACGGTTTTCAAAACGATCAACCGTGTCAAAGATTCAAGGACAACGGTCCTTATCTGCGGGGAGACCGGCACGGGCAAAGAACTGGTTGCCCGGGCAATCCACTTTAACAGTGACAAGGCTTCAAAGCCATATCTTCCGGTCAATTGCGCCGCACTTAATGAGAACCTGCTGGCAAGTGAATTGTTCGGCCATGTGAAAGGGGCCTTTACCGGTGCGATATCAGACAAGCGAGGGCTTTTTGAGGCTGCTGACGGAGGAACCCTATTTCTTGATGAAATCGGAGATATCGGGGCAGGACTTCAGCAGACATTCCTAAGAGCATTGGAAAACGGGGAAATACAGCCCGTAGGCTCCTTTGAAAGGAAAAAGGTTACTGTCAGAATCATTGCGGCGACAAATAAAAATCTTGAGGCCATGGTTGAGCAGGGCAGCTTTAGAAAAGACCTGTACTACAGGCTGAATGTTGTTATTATTAATTTGCCGCGTTTAAGAGAACGCCAAAGAGATATCGGGATACTGGCGCACCATTTCTTAAAGCGGTATTCAGCTCAAAATAATAAAAGCATAAAACGTATTTCCCAAGAGGTTCTCCGGCTGTTGGAAAATTATGACTGGCCCGGAAATGTCAGGGAACTTGAAAATATAATTGAACGGGCAACGCTCTTTGAAGTCAGTAGCGAAATCACTCCGGACAGCCTTCCTTCTGCCCTGACAACGCCCCCTTCTGTTTCAGACACAGAACCTTTTTCCAAAGATATAAAATCCCTGGAACAATTGAGCAAAAAGCATATCATCAAAGTTTTGGAAACAACGGGTGGAAATAAAACAAAGGCATCAAAATTATTAGGTGTCAATCGATCCACCCTGTGGCGTATAATGAATCGTTTGAAATTGAACTGAATTACAATGGCGAAATTCAAATAACCCACCTCTTTGTTGCGGTGCGAAACGCAACGCCTGCTGACATGCCGGTTTTGATTTCATTTTTAAATGCCACGGCAGGACTGGCCGTTGCATTTTGCGGCATGATTCAGGAATTTTTATCTTATCTTACATGTTAGTTTTATAAAACAAATATAAAAGAAAAGTCAATGTTTTTTCCAGGTTAGCATCTGCTTTTAATCCATGTTTCCCTTGACAAAAAGTAGCTTTTTATCCTAATTATTATCATAAATTAT
>JAOZRC010000212.1 GCA_029940345.1 Desulfobacterales bacterium | reverse complement strand
ACAGGCTCTAAGAGGCTCCATGCAAAAGGCCTCGAATTAATCACTCTGACAAGCTGATTATCAAGTAAAATATAAAAATTCCGAACAAGCCCCATGGGCCGGTATATTTGTACTAAAAGACCAGATGAAAAACCAGACCAAATCAAAAAATGCTTTCACCAGCCAGGCACTTAAATGGCAGGATAGAAATTATGTTATCTTGGCCTTCTTTTTTAAAATCGGTGTCAGCATTTTTATTATCGGCGCAATGGGAGTCATTTTCATTTTCGGATATAACTATCTGACACAATGCCATTACTTCAAAACTCCTAAGGTTGATATTTCGGGAACGCAACTTCTTTCCCCCTCACTTACGCTCACTATTGCCCAGATCAAAGCAAGTGTCAATGTGTTAGGGGTTAATCTTAAGCGTACTCGCAAATTGCTTTTATCAAACCCCTGGATATCCGAAGCCACGGTAACCAGGCAAATTCCATCGGTGTTAAGAATTCATATAACCGAACATAAACCGTTTGCCATTCTTGATCTTGCTATTTCAGAGCAAAGCGATAAATACATCATGAATGAACGGGGTAAGATATTTAAAAAATGGAATTCGTCCGACAACCAAATCATTGCGGCTGAATTACCGATTATTAAGGGACTGGATTATTCCGACCTTGATGTATCGGGACAACCTTCAGGGGTTCAATTTAATGCGGTCATGGAGATGCTGCGCCGAGGACAAAAGGCAAACGCTTTCATTCCTAACAAGGAAATAAAAAAAATAGCACTGGACAAGGAAGTCGGACTGACTTTCTATACAAACGCTCTTTTTTCAGATAAAGCTATAGATAAAGCTGCAGATGTTAAAATCAATGCGGTTAGGATCGGATATGAAGACTACACCGCCAAACTCGCGAAACTTAAACAACTTATTCACCATCTCAGGCGTAAATATGATGTGGTGGAATTTGATTTAATAGATATGGCCAATTTGTCCCGGATCACGGCCAGACCGATTTATATCAAAACGCGCGCCATCGATCAAAATGAAACCTGACCAAGCCGCTCCGAACGGTGCGACACAGGTTAGATAATAAAAGAAAGGCTGGAAACCACAGAGGGTACTCCAGAAAACGAATATGCAAGGACAGCAAGAAGAAATCGTAGTTGGCCTTGACATCGGAACGACCAAAATATGTGCCGTGGTCGGTGTCACTGCGGGCAGAGATATCAGTATCATCGGAATCGGATCTCATCCTTCTGTCGGTCTGCGTAAAGGTGTCGTAGTTGATATTGAATCCACCGTCGATTCCATCAGAAAGGCCGTTGAAGAAGCTGAGTTAATGGCCGGATGTGAAATTTCATCGGTGTATGCCGGCATTGCCGGAGGTCATATTACCGGTTTTAATAGCCGTGGAATCATTGCGATTAAAGGACAGGAAGTCACCCAGCGAGACATTGAAAGAGTGATTGAAGCTGCCCGAGCCGTTGCCATCCCCATGGATCGTGAAGTTATCCATGCGCTTCCTCAAGAATTTATTGTGGATGATCAGGCCGGCATTAAAAATCCGGTGGGAATGGCCGGAGTGCGATTGGAAGTAAAAATTCACATCGTCACCGGCGCTGTGACTTCAGCCCAAAATATCGTCAAAGCAACCAACCAGGCCGGTCTGGAAGTCTGTGATATTGTGCTTGAATCCCTGGCTTCCGGTGAAGCGGTGCTGACTGGTGATGAAAAGGAGCTTGGTGCCGGTCTTCTTGATATCGGAGGTGGCACTACTGATCTGGCTATTTTTCAAGGCAAAAATATCAAACACACTTTTGTTCTTGCCTTGGGGGGACACAATCTTACCAATGACATTGCTATCGGTCTCAGGGCGCCTCATTTCGAAGCCGAGAAAATTAAGGAACAATACGGCACCTGCATTGCCTACAATATCAGCCCCCTTGATACAATTGAAGTGCCCGGTATGGGAGGCCGAAAATCCCGTGAATTACCCCGCCAGATACTTGGTGAAATTTTAGAACCCCGCATGGAAGAAATATTTGCACTGGTGAAAAGAGAAATATACAAAGCTGAAATGGAAAATATCATCACATCCGGTATTATCATCACTGGCGGAACGGCTCTCTTAAACGGGATTACCGATGTTGCCGAATCTGTTTTTAACGTACCCGCACGTCTGGGCAAACCCCTCGGAATAAGCGGTCTGGTTGATATCGTCAACAACCCCATGTACGCTACCGGTGTCGGACTGGTCTTATATGGCGCGCGGCAACGATCTTCCTTAACCTCATTCAACGGACGTGAAAAAAATCTGTTTAACCGGCTCTATAGCCGAATGAAGCAATGGTTTAAAGAAATTATTTAACGTGCAAATTGAAAAATATACAAACTGAAAAATTGAAGAGGAGGTGGATGTAATGACATCTGAAAAAAATGCAAATGATCAAACGGCAAAAATAAAGGTGATTGGCATTGGTGGTGCCGGAGGAAACGCGGTCAACAATATGATTGACGCCGAACTGCTTGGCGTTAAATTTATCGTTGCCAATACGGATGCCCAGGCAATGGGTATTTCCAAGGCGCCCATCAAACTTCAAATCGGACAAAAACTGACAGAAGGACTGGGCGCCGGAGCCAATCCGCAAGTTGGCCAGGAAGCCGCGCTGGAAAGCGAAGATGCAATCCGCGAAGCACTAAAAGACAGCCATATGGTGTTTATTACCGCCGGCTTCGGTGGTGGCACCGGTACTGGCGCAGCCCCGGTAGTGGCCAAAATTTGTAAAGATCTGGATGCGCTGACAGTTGCCGTAGTCACCAAACCGTTCTCTTTTGAAGGTAAAAAACGTGAAAAAATCGCCTATGATGGCATTGAGGAGTTGCGCCAGGTCGCCGATACGGTCATCACAATTCCCAATGACCGCCTCCGCGGATTGGCGGGAAAAAATGCCCGGATGCTGGATATGTTCAAAAAAGCGGATGAAATTTTACTCCATTCAGTTAAAGGAATCACCGATCTTATTATGATGCCAGGACTTGTCAATCTTGATTTTGCTGATGTCAGCACTACGATGTCCAAAGCCGGCATGGCGATCATGGGCATCGGATCGGCTAAAGGAGAAAACCGCGCTATCCAAGCCGCTCAAAATGCGATTTCACACCCTCTCCTGGAAGATGTGTCCATCAAAGGCGCTAAAGCTGTATTGATGAATATCACCTGCACCAGTGATTTAACGATGGAAGAGATGACCGAAGCCTCTGATTGCATCCATAGTGAGGTCGGTGAAGATGCCGAAATTATATGGGGTCAAACCTTCGACGAAAGCCTCGGTGAAGAGATGCGGGTCACTGTAATCGCCACCGGTATCGGCGGAGCTCCGGAAGCCAACACCTCAAATCAGACAGGCAGTCCGATAACATTGTTTAAGGACGCTTTTGGCGAAGACGGCGTAAAAGAAAAAATTCAGCCATCCGTGCATCATCAGATCAATAGAAGCAAAACAATTGATTATGATGACCCCACCTATATGCGCCGGCGAGAAGCGGTTGAAGAAACTGTTCGTCCCTTGCATGACGGGAATCGCACCGATAAATACGATAGTATCGCTTTTGATAATAATGATTTGGATGTTCCTACGTTTCTAAGAAAAAAAGCCAACTGAATTTACAAGGTTTAAGTTCAAAGTTGCAAGTTACAAGTGTCTAAAGCTTGAAGGTAATGAATATCGAACCATGAATAATTTTAATATTGAGCGTTGAATGTAAATTAGTTTGAAATTACTAATAACTTGAAACTTGAAACTCGTAACTTAAAACTTAAAAAAGAGATAGGCGTCATTCGTAAGGACTGGCGAGGACGCCTCCGGATTGCGCTGGTTTATCCCAATGTGTATCGCGTCGGGATGGCCAGTCTCGGATTTCAAACGGTCTATGCACTGTTTAATAAAATTGAATCCGTGGTTTGTGAACGTTTCTTTCTTTCGCCGGGAGCGAAGCCCTATTCAAAGGCCCCTTCGCAATCGTCGGAATCGGGCAAACCGCTTACAGACTTTGACATCATCGCTTTTTCGCTTTCTTTTGAAAACGATTATCCCAACCTGCTTACCATCCTTGACCTAAACGGAATTCCGCTGCAAGCCAAGGACCGCAATCTCTCTTACCCGCTGATTATTGCCGGCGGCGTAGCCTGCTTTCTTAATCCAGAACCGCTGGCGGTATTTATTGACTGTTTTCTAATCGGAGAGGCTGAAACACTTATCCCGGATTTTATTGCGGCCTTTGAACAAACGGATTATGTCAACACAGACTCAGGAAAATATGGCGAGAAAGCCAAATCTCGCTTTCTTGCGGATATGGCTAATAAGGTAGCCGGCCTTTATGCACCGCTGCTATATAAAACCGAATATAAAGCCGACTGCACGATAAAATCTTTTCAAACCCTTGTTGATTCCCACAAAAGTGTACCGACTTCCGTTTGCCGCCAATATGCCTACCATCTGGACCATTTTTCCACTTGCAGCACTATCGTTTCCTCCGGGGCCGCTTTCAATAACACCTATTTAGTCGAAATCGGCCGGGGATGCCCGCATGGATGCCGCTTTTGCAGTGCCGGGTATATCTATCGCCCCCCCCGTTTCAGATCATTAGCGCATTTAAGCCAAAATATCGCCTTGGGAGCAACGATCACTGATAAAATCGGCCTTTTGGGCGCAGCAGTCTCCGATTTACCGGAAATCGGCCAATTGTGTGTCAATGCCATCCACAATAACACCACGCTATCTTTCAGCTCACTAAGAGCTGACGCCATTACGCCGGAGCTAACAGAAGCGATGCGCCATAGTGGCGTTAAAACCGCCACGATCGCTCCGGACGCCGGGTCTGAACGAATGCGTCGGGTTATTAATAAAGGACTGACTGAAACAGACATTCTTAGCGCTGCTGAAAGCCTGGTGAAAAATGGAATTTTAAATTTAAAGCTCTATTTTATGGTCGGTTTGCCAACTGAAACAACCGATGATGTGGAAGCGATTGCTGATTTATGCCAGAAGATAAAAGCGGTGTTTCTTAAATCCAGCCGGCCAAACAAACGCATCGGCCAAATTACAGTCAGCCTGAACGCCTTTACCCCCAAGCCGTTTACGCCATTTCAATGGGCACCGATGGTTGCGACTCGTTTACTAAAAAGAAAAATCGGACGAATCCGCAAACGCTTAAAACATCTGGATAATGTCCGTCTCCAGGTGAATTCCTTGCGCCAAGCCTATCTGCAAGGCCTGCTGAGTCGCGGAGATCGCCGCGTCTCCCTGATTTTGTTGTTAGCCCGTAAAAATAGATGGAACTGGCCCAAGACATTTAAAGAAACACCTATCCACCCAGATTTTTTCAGTCTGCGGGAACGCCTTCCGGATGAACATTTACCCTGGGATTTCATCGACCACGGCATCAGTCAAACATTTCTCCGAAATGAGTATCAGCGCGCTCTACAAGCAAAATCAACCGCATCCTGCCCAATGAAAGATTGCCGTAAATGTGGTGTGTGTTAAAAATGATAGATGAAGATATATTTTTTAATGAGCTAATTGAGCTTCTCAGAGAACGATATGGACGTGTGACCGATCGGGATTCGCTTTCCAGCGCTTTGGCCAAAAAGGCCAAACAGGGCGTATCAGTTCATCGTGTATGCCCGGCAACCTTTGAACTTTTATAAAAATGTCAGGGGAAAGCTATGGCGGAAGGTCGCGTGGACTTCCTTTAACGACACCACAGTAGGACGTGCAACAAATGCGGTTTTCGATGCCGGAGCCGGGAAAATTTTCAGTGAAATGGCGTTCAAGGCCTCTTGCAAGTTTTCATTGGCCATGCACCATGTGCATTTCGATACCACGAATATCTGAAAGTCCGGATGCTTATCCCCACGAACAAAGCGGAACAGATTTCCGCTTTACATCTGTCTGGCCGTAACCGTTCTACTCCCCCAACATGTAAGCTAACGCGGGACAGCTTCCCGCGCTACACCCTCACGCACGCACGGTTAGCTACCACGTAGAGCGGAAAGCCGTTCCGCTCAGGGATAAATGTTACGTCTGGCCTTGTCTTGGCAGCCTATTTGCCGTCTTGTCCAGGTTTTTCCGGAATAAACAACGCTTTGATCTCCGCCAAATGTTGATCCGCCTTTTTACCCAAAGCGCCGCTGGCGGTGGCCACTTTACGGATCATGTCAAAAAGTTCTGGCCCCATCTCTTCATGCCCTGCAAGCAGTTGCGGGATGGCTTCAACGGCGCGACGTTCATCCAGTAAAATCATAAAAAATTGTTCACGATAGGTTTTTTTGTATTCGGCCAGGGGTTTGTTGCCGTATTGCTCGGCGCGGATACGGCGGATCATTTCAAAACCGCGTTCGTCGGCTGCGCCCTCGGGCATACGCACATAAATCAATCCTCGAATCACGGCCTCACGCGGGCCTCCTTTATCCATACTGGCCAGAATCTCTTTTTTGCGCCGCTCAATGAATGCCAAATGATTCGGATCTTGCCCGGGATGCTTGCGGGGCGGCGCGTCGGATGCACGCATCCCCATCAGGGCTTGCAGCCAGGGTTGGCTGTAGATGCCAAAAAACATCTGCTCGGTCATCATATCACGCCAGTTGCCATAAATATTGAGACTTTCCGTCAACAGATCGGAATATAGCGTTTGCCACTGGAGAAAGGGGTTGTCCGGTTTAGCCGATAGACGATGTGCGGCCACCCACTTAGCGGACGCTTCCAGCTTTTCCATCATGGGATTGCGATCGGATAGGAGTTCATATCCCAAGCGTAGCGGATGCAGGCGACGCATCAGTTCGGCGCTTTGCTTTGTGGTCATTGCCCGCACCATTGGCTGGGCCGTTGTGCGGTACAGACCGTGATTGACTTCCGACAACCGCGCAACGGCAGCGAAACAGCGATTATCTTCCAAAGTATTGCCGCCCAGATTACGAATATCATCTATTGTGCGTCTTTCAAAACGGGAGATATAGTCGCCCACCACCAGGTCCGGATTGGCGTCATCAGCGTCTGTTTTTTTGATAACCGCCTCGTACAGACCGGGGGGCAAACAGTCGATGAAATCAATATTGGAGGTAAATTCAAAATGTTCCTTGCGAGCCACGCTGCCGGATACGAAGATACCCAGATGGCCGATACGATCATGTACGCAGTAGACGATGGTCTGACCGGCGGCACGAATATCATCAACACTATGGTACAGATCCGAAATCCATCCGAGGGCCTGTTGCGGCGGCGTGATATTGTCCCCTTTCGAACAGAAACAAACGATTGGCGAGCGAATTTTGCGCAGATCAATGCTTAGTTTGCGCGAAGTGACCATCTCAGCACTGCTGAGTTTATTGCCCACAAAAAGATTGTCTACGATATACTGAATTTCCGCACCACTCAAAAAAACATGGCCGCCCCACCAACGCTCAAATCCCAGGTAGCGCGGCGATTCGGTGTCGATTCGGGAATAAAGATCGTATTGCTTTTTCCAGAGCGTGTTGGCCGGATTCAGCGATTCGAAATTATGCACCAGCCAAGCGCCATCAAAATTGCCATCGCCCAAATCACTGAACAATGCCGCTAACCAACTTCCGCCTAGCATACCGCCGCTGTATCGCATGGGATTTTGACCGTGTACGCCTTCCCAGTAAGAAAGCGGAGCCCCGGCAACAATTAGCGGGCCGCAGAGGTCCGGGCGTGTTGCCGCCAGCATCATCACTGCCCAACCCGCCTGGCAGTTTCCGATAACAACCGGTTTGCCATCCGCCTTAGGATGCCGTTCGTTTACATGCCTTAAAAAATGGACTTCGGCGCGTAAAACCGCTTCAATGGTCTGATTCGGTTCCGGCATGGGTGTAAACCCGATAAAATAACAGGGATGCCCTTCCGCCAACGCCACACCGATTTCGCTGTCCGCCTTGAATCCGCCAATACCGGGACCGTGGCCGGCACGCGGATCTATCACCACAAACGGCCGCTTACGATCGTCGATAGTGACGCCTTCGGGCGGAAGTATTTTAACCAGACCGTAGTTAACCGGTTCATCCAGTGATTGTCCGTTAATGACCAATTCATAGTCAAATTTCAGCACATTGGGAGCGCGTTGCGCCATGTGATCAAAATACTGGTTCCCACGCTGGCGCATTGTATCCCAGTACAAAACCGACCGCTGGCCGGCATCGATCAGATATTCGATCATTGAATCAGGGACTGAAAATACGTTATCACTTATATTTGTTGTCATTTTTGCTTCCTTTTTAAATTCCCTTAAATTGTTATTA
>JAOZRC010000211.1 GCA_029940345.1 Desulfobacterales bacterium | reverse complement strand
TAACGCGGAAAGCTGTTCCGCGTCGTCCACAGTCAATTCGAAGTTGAAAAAGCGAAACAGCTTTCCGCTTTACTTTTGTCCCACTTTATGTTTGGTAGCCGATATTTACAACTGCCCACTCGTAATGGACGCATAAGCGCTATGATTATGAATTGACTCAAAATTTTCGGCGCTTACCGAGAACCAGGTAATGTTATCATCATTTTTGACTTTTTGGGCGATGTCTCGAACGATATCTTCAACAAATTTCGGATTGGCAAACCCTTTTTCAGTGACATGCTTTTCGTCCACCCGTTTTAAAACCGAATAGACTTCGCAGGATGCTGACGCTTCCACCAATTCGATCATGTCTTCGATCCAGATAAATCGCTTAAAGCGCGTGCTAAGATGCACTTCACCGCGCTGATTATGAGCGCCGCCGTCGCTTATCTCTTTTGAACAGGGGCAAACGGATGATATGGGCACAATCACTTCCGAAACGAGATCAAGACGGCCATCTTTGTTATTATTGCCCAAAAACTGGCAGGTGTAGTCCATCAGCGCCGGCGAATGACTGACGGGTGCCCGTTTTTCAATAAAATAGGGGAACGTCACTTCAATATGAGCGGAGGCCGCATTCAGATGTGTTTTCATTTCATCTAAAACAACCGCTATTTTCTTTAAAGAGATTTCAGGGCGGAACAGATGTAAAATTTCCACGAAACGGCTCATGTGCGTGCCCTTGTTTTTATGCGGCAGATCAACGTACATATTTATGGATGCGACGGTGTGCTGGCGACTGTTGCGCCGATCCAGAACAGTTATCGGATAGCGCAGGTTTTTAATGCCGACTTTGTCAATGGGAATGTTGCGGTAGTCCCGCTCATTTTGGATATCTTTCATGGTCATAACAAATAGGTGGGGTTTACGTTTTGCATGGCTCTGAAAATATTGCCTTTGACCTTACGATTGCCCCGGTAAAGTTGCTGTAAGAATGTTTTTATTTCTTGACGCTTTGAAGTTCGTGCTGTGGGACAGGGGTTGACAAATGCGGGAAATTCGCGTTCACACGCAAATTTCCGGATAAGGTTCTCATCCACAAAAGCCAATGGACGGATCACCGTAAATTTGCCCTTGAAAAAGGGCTGGCAAGGATGCATTGTACTCATTTCCCCAGCATAACACAAATTTAAAAACAGCGTTTCAATAATATCATCTTTATGATGACCTAAAGCCAATTTGGTGCAGTGAAGTTCATCGGCGATTTCAAACAGACGCTGACGCCGCCGCCGTGAACACAAAAAACAGGGGTTTTCACGGTTCTCGGAACTGTGCGCCAGAATTCCAAAATCGGTATATTCAACCCTCAGGTGGAAACCCTGTTGGGTGCAAAAATCGTGCAGCTCCCGGCTATAGCCGTTTTCAAATCCGGGATCGATATAGACGGCAAAAAGCGTGTAGTTAATGGGGATGCGAGCCAAGCGTTCATTTAAAGCCCACAACAGGGTGAGGCTGTCTTTTCCGCCCGAAAGCCCTATGACAATACGGTCTCCGTCGGAGATCATATCATATTTGTGTAGCGCCTTGCCTACATCCCGATTTAACAATTTATATTTATTACTATATCTCGGCACCAGAAATATTTTCGTTTATACTTCGTTCTCATCCGTTTTTTTTTCAACAATCTTGCCGGCAGCGATTTCTCTGAGAGCAACCACAATATCTTCATTCTTTGGTGAACTGACAAGAAATTCGGAGCCCTCCCGAATCTGACGCACTCGTCGGGCTACCATGTTGACCAATTTAAAGCGGTTCGGTACTTTTTCCAGGCAATCTTCAATCGTAATACGCGCCACAATATAATCTCCTTTTGTATTGCAAACATGCGAACGTCAACGGTGATTAGTATACAATCGTAATCTCACCGGATGTTCCCTCAAATTTGCTACCGTAAAATACAATAAAATTTGCGAAAATGCTATTTTTACCAGTGCTGGCATGCCGGCAAGCTTATGAAATTTCAACTAACTCAAAGACTTTTGTCCCGGAAGGCGCCTGCAAAACGACTTCATCACCAGGCTCTTTACCAAGGATCGCACGACCCAACGGAGAGGTGACCGATATACGGCCCTTATCAACATCAGACTCTTCCGGGCCGACGAGTTGATACTTGCTATTTTCACCGGATTCAATATTTTCGAGTAAAACGGTGTTTGCAAAAACAGCCCGATCGGTTGGCAGTGAATCCGTGTCAATAATTTCAGCACTGCCAAGTTTATATGCCAGGTCACTGATACGGCCATCCAGGAATGCTTTGCGCTCCTTGGCCGCGTCATACTCCGCATTTTCAGAAAGATCGCCATGAGCGCGGGCGACTTCGATCGCTTTGATATTTTCAGGTCTGTCAACTTTTTTAAGGTGTTCCAACTCTTTTTTTAAGGCTTCGTAGCCTCCCCTGGTAAACGGTGTTCGTTCCAAGCTATACTCCTTTTGGCCTAATTGATCTTATTTTACTATGAATCATGTTAAAGATAATCTTTAGCAAGTCTCTCAGCAATTTGCACCGCATTTGTGGCGGCGCCCTTTCGAATATTATCGGCAGTCACCCATAAATTGATGCCGTTGGAGATTGACTCATCATCGCGAATACGACCAACCAAAATGTCATCCTGACCGGCGGCATCTATTGCCATGGGATAAATATCAGCAACCGGATCGTCAACGACGCGGACACCATCAGTTTCATTCAAAAGCGCTTTGATTTCCACAGCGCTGGCATGTTCCTGCGTCTCAATATTGACCGACTCCGAATGACCGTAAAAAACCGGTACACGCACCGTGGTCGCTGTCACCCTGATGGTGTCATCTTCCATAATCTTACGTGTTTCATGCACCATTTTCATCTCTTCCTTGGTGTATCCGTTCTCCAGGAAGACATCAATGTGCGGCAGGCAATTAAATGCGATCTGATGCGGGTAGACGTTGTGTTCACATTTTTCACCTGCTATAATCGCCCGTGTTTGATTGTCAAGTTCCTCAATCGCTTTTTGTCCTGTTCCGGAAACCGCCTGGTACGTGGAAACAACGATACGGGTAATTTTATAACGCTGATGAATAGCCCATATGGGCACAACCATTTGAATGGTTGAACAATTGGGATTCGCAATAATCCCCTTTTGGGTGTATCGGGCGATTGCTCCAGCGTTGACTTCGGGAACCACAAGAGGAACCTCTGCATCCATACGCCAGGCACTCGAATTGTCAACAACGACACACCCATCGGCGGCCGCACAAGGAGCGAATTTTTTACTAGGCCCACCGCCGGCTGAGAAAATGGCAATATCAATACCTTTAAAGGAATCTTCGCCAAGCTCTTCCACTGCAATCTGCTCATTATTAAATTTTAATTCGCGGCCAAGCGAGCGATGAGATGCAAGGAATTTGATTTGATTAACCGGGAAATTACGTTCTTCCAGGCAGGCAATCATCTGATTGCCGACAGCGCCGGTTGCACCGGCCACTGCGATGTTAACTTTTTTCGCGGACATAGTTGGAGACCTTTCTCATTACAAAATTTACAATCATGGAATCATCTGAAAACAAACAACAATATGAGTTAGTTTCGGAAAACAAAAAATCATAAACCGGGTGATCGCACCCGGTTTATGATAAGCGCCACTATAAATATTTAAAGGTGAAACTGATTTCTGAACATCGGTGGAAGATTCAGCCGTGTTAGTTTAGAATAATCCTCATTTGCCTTCTTGGAACAAATTAGAAGAAACTCAAATATACAATCTAACGCAACACGGTTATGGCTTATCAACCGAAGTAGAAGCAGAAGACTCCTGATCAGGTTCTTCGATACTTTCTTCTTTGGGCGATAAACGGAAATGGCGATACAAAACGGCAAAAGGCCCTGAAGCCAAATAAACCGTTCCAATCATGAATAGAGCGATGCTCGGTTGGGCTGCGATGAAAATTAATATTAAAACAACTGTCACAAGTGTATTAAAATTATTTTTTTTAAACAGTTTCATCTTTTTGAAACTATTGTATTTTATCGTGCTTACCATAAGAAAAGCAAGCGTATAAAGCAAAATCAACAATAACACAGGCATCGCATTGCCATTCAGTCCGATTTTGTGGAAAAATAAAACAGTTGTTGCAGCTACACCTGCGGCGGCCGGAATCGGCAACCCAACAAAATGTTTGCTGCTAACAGACCCGACCTGGGTGTTGAACCGCGCCAAACGCAAGGCGCCGCACACCATAAATAAAAATCCGGCTAACCAGCCGATACGGCCCATGGGTTTCAGCGCCCATAAATAAATCATAAAGCCCGGCGCCATGCCAAATGAAATCAAATCTGCCAAAGAATCATATTCCACGCCAAATTTGCTAGTGCTATTGGTTGCCCGTGCGATTTTACCATCTAACATGTCAAAGATACCGGCAAGGACAATCGCAATGGCGGCGGCCCTGAAATTTCCATTGGAAGAAGCGATGACTGCATAAAAACCGCAAAAAATATTCAATGTTGTTGAAAGGTTGGGGAGAATATAAATGCCTTTGCGCAATTTTTCCTTTTCAAATCTTTTTTTTGTTTTCATAACCATTTTCCTAAAATAGAAGCTCCGGCTCGCACCTTGTCACCCACAGAGACTTCTGGTTGAAAATCAGCAGGCAGGTAAACATCCAGGCGCGAACCGAAACAGATCATACCAAAACGTTGCCCGCGTAAAAGAATATCACCTTTTTGCACTTTACATATTATCCGCCGGGCAATCAGACCGGCGATCTGAACAAAGCAAATCTGGTGGCCATCCCCAGACTCCAGGAAAAGAGCATTATGTTCGTTTTCAAGTGAAGCTTTATCTAAATTCGCCGAAACAAATTTGCCTGGAAAATAACGGATAGTTTTAATTTCACCCTCATGGGGAACGCGATTCACATGCACATTAAATACAGACATAAAAATGCTGATTTTAATGCAAGAGCCTTCATAAAAGCGCTGGTTGTCCGTTTTCAGAACCTTAATAATCTTGCCATCCGCTGGTGATACAACAAGGCCTGCGCCGTTGGGGATAACCCTGTCCGGGTCTCTGAAAAAGAAACAAATTGAGAGGGTCGCCACAATACCGATGATTGCCGGCCACGCCATATCAAGCAACGCAAACACAGCGGTGATAAAGGCACACGCCAGGATCACGGGATAACCGGCTTTTGCAACCGGAAAGGCAAATTGGCCGGGCGGATCAGACCAGGAAAATTGTTTCATTCAATTATCAGTCCTGAAAATAGGGGATACATGGGCCTGCAAAATCAGGCTCTGCCATCTGTAAAAAGTATATAGTCTATACTATAAGCTGTATTTTAACACCTGCAACCCTTATCTGCTAACAAAAGCATCATTCATTGTCAATGATAAGGTGTGTATGCGGAAAGGATTTAAAATAGTATTTATATTTTACGGTAGAATTTAAATAAAAGATACAAAAATTTGGCATCCTTCATATTGACCCAAAAATAGTTTGCACTTTTCGAAGGAGTGCTAAACCGAAGGCTTAGAGCCTGTTTGGAAAGTCGTGATCGAAGCGAAAAAGTGTGAGAGCGAGGGCTGATTTTCGCAAATTTTAAGGGAATAGCCGGCCTATTACCATGAAATTTGCGGAAATCAGAAAGGCTCTAATACAGCGATTTGGAAGTTCATCACCCACCTGCTTGCTGTCAAAAGCTTAGGCCATCGGGCCATCGGTATGCTGGGTGGGGGAGGAACTTCCAAGTTGTAGTACTAAGATGGTATATTGTTTGTTTCCACTTAACCTAAGAGGGTGATTGTTGAATCAGGCTCTAACATAAGCCGGGACACTTCCGCTCGTTACGAGGCTCCGCCTCGTAACGGGTAATCTGAGGCTCTGCCTCCTGCGCAAGACGTCTTGCAGCAGGCAGAGCCTGCCACTATGCGTTACGAGGCAGAACCTCGTAACGAGTAACTGATCAGAATGTGTCCCGCCTTATGTTGGTAGCCGTTGAATCATCGTTCATTATTGATTGGTTGAAGTCGATATAAGCGTGCGTAGAACATCCTCTTTACCGACAACACCCACCAGGCGACCGTTTTTTATCACAGGCAGTGTGTGAAAATTGTTATCGACCATCAGAGACGCCACGGTCTCAAGTCCGGTGTCTGGCTCCACGGTAACCGGGTCAGGTGACATCGCTTGTGATACCGTAAGCGCGGCAATTTTACGAACCTGCTTATCAATCTCTTTCATGGATGTCGTTTGAATAACGCTTTCAAGGAAGGTGAAAAAAGTCGGAATCGGCAATTTTTTCTGCTGGGCAATCAGATCGCTCTGACAGATAATCCCCAACAGACGATCATCCTGACCCAGCACCGGAGTGCCATTGATGTGATTATCAAGTAATATTTGGGCAACCCTGGCAACATCCGTATCCGGGGTGACCGTGATCAGGTCGGTTGTCATTATATCTCTGACAGTAAGCATTATTACCTCCTCATTATTATCACTAAAGAGTTGCGTCCGGAAAAATATAACCTCCGAAAAATATGTTTTAAAATCGGAACTGGCTTTCCGGAACTGTTTGATTCTATAATTTTATACATATACACGAATCGCATCAGGAAATCAATGTTATCTCCCAGAAGAGACCAGTACGATACGGAAACATCTCAATACTGGCAATCCATGGCCGTAGCCATTATTTTCGGCCTGCTGCTACTTTCGCCCCTGTTGACACTCGGTGTGGTGCCCACGCTATATGTTATTTATGGTCGGTATAAATTTTGGATGGCGTCGAAATGGGGGCAAGGTACCGGCTGATTTCTATTTAAGACCGGCCTCCTTGTAATATTTCATAGCACCGGAATGAATGGGTGCGGATAAACATTCGAGCATGCTTGCCTTGGTGATTAAGGTATAAGCCGGGTGCAGCTTTTTAAATGATTCAAAATTCTCAAAAATAGCTTTTGTAACGGCATAAACGACCTTGTCAGGGACTTTTGAAGATGTGACCAACGTTGCGCACACACCGAATGTCGGTACATCCTGCGTGTTTGCCGCCCCGGGATAATAGTTAATCGGAATTACTATTTTGGAACAGTAAGGCCGCCCTTCAACAAGTTTGTCGATCTCTCCACCTATTATCGGAATGAATTTCACTTTGCGGGCCCCGGCCGTAGCTTCTTTTAACGCACCGCTGGGATGCCCGACGGTATAAAAGAAAGCATCGATTTTGCCATCCTGCAGAAGACCCGGAGCCTGCACCGGTTCGATATACCGGGCAATGATATCGGTATCCGGATTAATTCCAATAGCTTTCAGCACATCTGATGAATTTCCCAAATGCCCTGAACCGTAGTTCCCGAGGCAGACCCGTTTTCCTTTTAAATCCTCTATGGAATTAATGCCCGCATCAACGGCCGCCAGGAGACAGCATGATTCATGATAAATACTGAATACAGCCCTGAGATTTTTCCGGGGACCTTTGTCTTTCCAATCGGCGATTCCCCTGATCGCCTGGTGCTGTCTGTCTGACTGAACAATACCGAAATCAAGTTCCCCTTCAATTACGGCATCCACATTATATACGGAACCATCAGTTGATTTAACGGTACACCTGATTCCGTATTCCTTTCTTTTTTTATTGATGATTTTAGCTATAGCACCGCCCGTAGGATAATATACACCTGTTAATCCACCCGTTCCGATCGTAATAAATTTGGTTTTAGGATGTACTGGCGTTGAAAATACCAGTATGGAAAATATGAAGATAACAGGTATTAATATTAAATTCTTCATTTTATTCTCCCCTTTAAAAGTTTAGGCTTTTTAGGTATGAAAGTAATTCCTTGATTGTTTAATGAAATTGTAATATCGAAACGGAAGCTTACAATTTCATAACTCATCCGACTATCCAATCATACGCTGAAATTTGTTTTTTTGCCAGACATATAAATTTATAATGGAATAATTCTCAAGATTATCTGTTATTTGGTGTCAGGATAAATTTTTTCGATCTTTTCATAGTGCGAACGAATATCCAATCGCCATAATCTAAGAGCCTGTTTGGAAAGTCGTGATCGAAGCGAAAAAGTGAGAGAACGAGGGCTGATTTTCGTAAATTTTATGGTAATAGCCAGCCTATTTCCCTAAAATTGGCGGAAATCAGAACCGTTCTCTCGCTTTTGCAGCCGATTTAAGACTTTTCAAACAGGCTCTAAGTGTCACATTAAATTTATCGGCATCTTTCATTGAACTGTTTACACTAAAGACGGAGTGCCAAACTTACAGTTTGGCT
>JAOZRC010000900.1:1947-2239 GCA_029940345.1 Desulfobacterales bacterium | reverse complement strand
GCTCAAGCACCTTGGCCGTGGGGCGTTTGCCCTTTTCAGCCCGGGCCAATTCTTCATCCAGAACTTCGGCTATTTTTGACAATTTCAGTATTTTGAGATGATTGCGAAGCGTTTCAATATTCACAGGAGGTCACCATATTCCGCTAATGATCGTTGTTTGACGGTTGGCAAGGCCGACATGATTTGCTCTATTTTTTCACGCCGTATGAACTCCAGAGACCTGCGTTTGGCCTGAACCGCTAAAATGCGCTCAATCGTCCTGGCTTCAAATGCATAATACTTGAGGGCATGA
>JAOZRC010000900.1:0-1937 GCA_029940345.1 Desulfobacterales bacterium | reverse complement strand
TATTCCTTCAAACCAAGAATATACCGCGCCTGGAACCCGGGATTGTGCTGATTTTTCAATCCTTCCAAAAAAGATTCCGCTCCCTCGCCAATACGTAAAAAGGCATCCACGACCGGTTCGAGACCGTAACGCATCTTTCGTGATTTGTGATGAGTCGATTCTTCCACGGTTTTATTGGCTCCATAAGGTTCACGGCCATGCCATGCAATCAGTTTCAAATTCGCGGCATAAATAAAAATCTCATGCTCCATGGCCTTAAGCGTCAAAATGTCGGCCACATATTCATAGGGCACGGAGTACAAATTGGTGTCGTGCTCAATATAACCGTCGATGCGGCATACCCTGAGGGACACTTCGGACGTGTCATAGGGATGCCGGGGCAATTGGAGCAAGGCAGCCTCTTCCTGCTCCAAAAACAGTTCCATCGGTTTTCGACCGGTGGTTTCATGGATATGTACATCCGACCGGTTGGAAAGCCACCAGCGAAGCCCTTCGCGCAAGTCTTCAAAATCATCAAACGTCCGCCCATTGAAAAAATTGGAATTCAGATAACCAAATACGCGTTCAACCTTGCCTTTGGTTTCCGGCCGTCCTTTTCGGCAAGCAACGGGACGGCAATGATAATGGGTGATAAACGCTGTAAACGCAGGATTGTAAATCGGCTGTCCGCCCTCCCAGCGCAATACCACTGTCTTCTCATTGTCGTAGAGGCAGGTCTTGCACACCCCGCCAAAATGATCAAAAGTATCCTGATGGCGCCGGATCAACGTAAAAAATTTTTTGTTCGGAACAAAATCGATGTACTGCCGCCGCGAGAAGGCAAGAATATACGAAAAGCTGATTATCCTGGCCTTGCCGGTGCGCCTGAATTTGACCTTATGTTCACTCCAGTCCATCTGACCCTGTTCGCCCGGTTTGGTCTCAAAACGGATGACAGGCTCGCGGTTGGGCCTGGGACGGATTTCTCTGAGGTAAGCATTCAGAATGCTCTTTTGGCCATTAAACCCCTCTATCATTAACTTTTCACGCATCCGTACGCCGGTGATATCCGGATATTCCGCCAGTATCGAATGGATCAGCGGAACAAAAGGGTCCAGTTTGCCGGGACGGAATTTTTTGATCGTGAGCGCCTCATGACCGTTATCCCGCTGCTTCTTATTCTTGCGAAGGATTCTGCGCACCGTATTCCTGCCCATATTGAAACGACGGGAAAGGGCGCGGATTTTCCATCCGTCTGCATACATGGTGATAATCAGGAGTTCAAGCTCCTCACGATTGCGGAGATACCGGACCATTAAAAATCTCCCCCCTGGTAACTGTCGATAAGATTTGTGATACGCGCCATGGCTTCCTTGACGCGTCGCATTTGCGATCTGGACATATCGCCATAATCAGGGGTATATGTAAGCCAAAGCTCCATTTTCAAAAGGCGTCTCAAAAACTTTTCCACCTGCGCCAATCGTGGGCGAGGCGGTGTGCGATCATCCAGAATCGGCTGTGGAAAATCAAAAATAGCTTCCTGGTTCCAGCGGGGTTCCTTGTTCAGTATGCTGACAAGGCGGGCACTTTCGTCACTGGTAAACCGGTATTTGAGGATAGCAGCAAGTGCTTTTTTCTGGTTGCCGCGCGGCAACCGTGATAATTCGCGGCTGATGGTCACATTGATCAGACCCAGTCTGAGATGTTCAAGAACCTCATCACTTAGTTTTTCCACAAGCGCAATCCGTCGGCATACATAACTCTTGTGACGGCCCAACAAGACCGCGATCTCTTTTTGACTGAGATTGTCTTCCCGGTACATTGAACGGATTACCAGGCCTTGCTCCAGTTCCGCAATCGTACGACCTTTGAGATTGAACGTAATCATGGCCGCCTTCAGGGCGCGTTGACCGAAAGGTACAACATTAGCCAAAAGATCCGTGTATCCTAATTTACGC
>JAOZRC010000899.1 GCA_029940345.1 Desulfobacterales bacterium | reverse complement strand
CAATATGCCCTTCCGCTTCAATAAACCAACGGTTTTTTTTCGGCAAAAGCAAAAACCCTTTTTCAGCGCCGGCATTTTCGATGACAATGCGCATCATTTTTTCAAGCAAGCGGCTCAACACGATTTCTCCGGACAGAATTTGAGCGGCTTTCATGATACTGCTCAGATCCAATCGTTCGGTACTGCCGGTTGTCGAAGCAGAAGGCGTAGCATCTGTCAGATTTGCACGGGCAGTTTGAGGAACCATAAATTGCGGGTAGCTGGTTTCCAGTTGTTTGACTTTAGCCGTTGCTCCCCATTGCTGATAAGCGTAGCGTGCTTCATATAAACATACCTGGGCAAATTGGGTGTGTCCTTTAGACAGATAAAACAGACCGGCCAATTCATAAGCCAAAGCAGCTTCATTGATATATTCATTCTCATAAGCCAGCGTAATGGCTTTATCATAAAATTCTCTGGCATCGCCGTCTCTGCTTGACACACGGGCGCGTTCCGCTTCAACGAGAAAATATTTATGCTGCTGATTCATTGGGGCATGGTGCGCCCATTGCTTCATTTTTTCCTGATTTTCGGATACCTTAGTCATGACGGCATCCTGTGCTTGCTGAGATAAACCGGGATATTGGGCCAACCTTGCGAGAGAATCGTAAAAATGAAATATTGGCAACAATATCGAACTTTTGACAACCTTTGAATACTGTTCTGCTATCTCCGCGTTTTCAAATGCCAGTGCATATTCCTGAAACTGATAATGCAAGATACATTTGTAAAGATGAAAATGATAAAGCTCCGTGCGGTCATTGGTTTGCTGATAAATGGGCAGCTGAATATTCTCGTCATAAGCTTTACCGGACAAACAACTTGGATTGCCGGAATGTCCCGTCAAATTTAAAACGATTTGCCAAAGCAAGTGATACCGATCCTGGATATTTTTTTGCCTGAGCCTGGCAATTGGATGGCTATACAGGGCCATTTCCTGTTCGAGAGCTGCAAGTTGCTTACCGCTAAAATAAGAAGATAAGGTATAAACAAGGATAGAATAGGCCGCAAATTCGATATCTCCGGTTTCCAGGCTAAATTGGTAATTTTCTAACAAGGGTTGTAATGTCTCTCTAACCGGCTCTTTCCACAGCCTTATACTGCGATTATATAAATGAATGACCCTTGCTTTAAGTTTTTTTTCCCCTGATCGTTGCAATAAATCTAAAGCCAGGCGCCCAAATTGATATCCGGATTCAATATCTCCGACGATGCTGCAGAGCATGGCTCCGTAAGAGACATAAGCAAAACCGGATTCAGCGGCATTGCCATAAGCAAGCGATAAATCCGCTTGTTTCAGGATCAGTAAAAACATCAAATTGGGGGACACAAAGTAAGCGGCCGGAATGACTGCCGCCATAACGCGCATTGCCAATATCATACCGGGGTTCGTCATCATGGGTAAATCAATGAGCGATCTGACAGGTTTATCAGATAGAGAAACCCGCAATTGATGCAGAGCCAGTCCGACATCTTCCTGTTTCGGCACTTCAGGGAAATTAACACCCAATTGGTTCAGAAAAATTAATGCGCTGTCAATAGCCTTGTGCTGTAGATTTTGAGCGATATAAGCCGATATAGAAATTTCACAGACTTTAACTTCATCCGCTAAAGTTCGTGCGTGTTGTGACACCGCCTGTAACAATTGTTCCATCTGTTTAAAGTTGCGATTGAGGTAAGCCGCTTCCGCCGCTTCTGTGAAAAGAGAGCGCGTCAGGCCATATTCACTTTCCCAACTGTTTTCGGGTAGGCATTCCCGCCCGACGGTCAAGTAGCGGACCGCCGCCCTGTATGCTGTTGCCATCTTCGCTTTTTGCCCGGCCATCAAATTGAGTTGGGCAATTTTAAGTCGTTCGGCCTGATTATCAAGCGATTCAATACTGTGATTATAATGTCCCGCAATATCAAACAGTTTTCCTTCTAATTCTCCGGCAGGTGTATTTTTCAACAGTAAACGGCCTATTTGCAGATGCACGGCTTGTTTTTTATCATCGTCAATTAACGCGTAAGCGGCTTGTTGGATGCGGTCATGCAAAAATTGGAAATGATAAATGATCAATGGTGATTTGTGAATGTCGCTGCCGCTCATTTCCGGTTCGGACAGGGGCAGGATCAGGCCTTCCGTCAAAACCGGCATTAAATCCAGAAAAGTATCGGCCTCTGATTTTTCATAAATGACAGACAACGTATCCAAATCAAA
>JAOZRC010000210.1:6980-8354 GCA_029940345.1 Desulfobacterales bacterium | reverse complement strand
ACTTATTTTCTATATATAATATAAGGAAGCAATTGTAAAGCCAATATTAAATATAAAAAGCGATTTTGGGGTGATCAAGAACAGCGCATTTTGCTGAACTCAATCTGTATTTTTACGCTTTTTGTAAACAAAACCCCAATCCTATCCGTCATAGGTAATAAAAAGCGCTTTATTGAAAGCCCAGTTTTACAAAGTAACACTTAATAATCGGTAAATTTTCAGATCGGAATATTGGAGGGCATACGTCCCCGCGAAATGGCCAAAAATGATGCAGCAATCGCAGATATGGTTGCCAAAGCAATTGCCGGCAACCAGCAGGCAACGGAACAACTGGCAGATTTGTATTATCATGCGGTGTTTCGCATGGTGTATTACCGCACCCGGTCAAAAGCAGACGCCGAAGATCTGACCCAGGAGATATTTATGAAAATGGTTAAATACTTGCCCCGGTTAAAGGATAGAAAACGGTTCCGGCCCTGGCTGTTTCGTATCGCTTTAAATAAAGTGCGTGATTTTCATCGTAAAAAACAGTTCCTGATTTTTTTTGGCGGTAATCCCGATAACACCCCGGCCGAGGCCGCGGATAATCCCCAGTGCCAGACCGGGACGCCCGCGGACATGCTCATGCAGAAAGAGTTTTGGCGACAATTCCGACAGTTGGGGGATTCCCTCCCGCGTCAGGAACGGGAAGTGTTTTTGCTGCGCTTTGCAGACCAGCATAAAATTAAAGAGATCGCCCAGGTTTTGAAAAAAAGCGAGAGTACGGTAAAAACGCATTTATACCGCGCCTTGAAAAAGTTCAGGCAAAACAACGAACTCCGTAATTTGTTAAAAGGAGATCAATGATGAACACTGCGTCTGACCACCTTAATGAAGATTTGCTTATCCGACTGTTGATTGATCCCACCGATCTGCCCCAGTCGGTGCGCGATCACTTAGATGAATGCACCCTCTGCCGAACTCATAAAAAACAGTTTGAGCAAGAATTGGCCGTTTTCGGACGCCTGGCCAAGATATACTCGCCCACGCCCCGTCAAAAGATATATCCGTCTCAACCGGCTGGGCGACTGTCGTTATTTCCAACGGGTTGGGGACGACTGGCTCTGGCGGGCGGTCTTACGATTATTTTGCTGATGTGCGGTGTTTTATGGCAACTTTCGAGGAACCCATCAATTGATCTGTTAAAAATGCCAACTATTGCGGAAATCGTCGATGAACCATCTCTGGTCGCAGATATCATTCCATCGGAAGACACCCATTTAACCGAGATTATTAAACAGGTTGCGTATGATGCCAACGGATATCTGGAAGATGAGTTTGTTGAGTTCGTGGCACCGTTTGAATTTGACCGGAATTCGGTGTGAAGTCGGGTTT
>JAOZRC010000210.1:0-6880 GCA_029940345.1 Desulfobacterales bacterium | reverse complement strand
GAATGAGATGACAATCAAATTTTAATCCCAATTTAAATTCAATCCATTAATCAAGGAGATTAACAATGAAAAAAGGAATTCTATTGATTTTTATCGCTGTGTTTTTGGTTTCCGGGATGGCAATGGCCAAAGACGCTCAAGAAAATGAGCTAGACCTTCCGGAAAACAAGTGGTGGCAAAATGAGCGCGTGATTAAAGGCTTAAAGCTGACGGAAGCGGAGCAATCCCAGTTGAATGATCTGTTTGTCAATAGCCAGCGCCAAATGTTTGACCTGAAAACAAATGTTCAAAAAGAAAAATTTGAAATTGAGCAATTGCTTGAACAAAAAAAGCTGGATGAGAAGGCCTGCATGGAGCGTTTTAAAAAGCTTTCCGAAGCTCAAAATATCTTACGCAAGCAGCGCTTCCAATTCCTGCTTGAAGTTCGTAAAATATTAGGTCTGGAGCGCTATCAACAGCTCAAAACCAAATTTCAGCAACGTCGGATGCAACAACGTCAAAGGTTTATGAAACGGCGCGGTTCAATGAGCGGGGGGCCGTTTCCGGGTGGCCAGGGAAAAGGTCCCGGTGCCCAATTCCCCCCGGGGATGATGAAAGCCCCTGGAGGACCGGGCACACCACCGCAAGGCGCTGCCAAAACGCCTGGCGAGTAGTATCTTGGTGCTGAATCGTCCACGGGTATCCGTCACTCTCCCCTACGTGTAAGCTAACGCGGGACACCCTCACGCACGGTTGCGCTAATGTAGGGCGGAAAGCCGTTCCGCTCAGGGAGGAGTGAACGTTTACGTTTAGGTAGGTCGGGTTAGCGAGAGCGAGAGCGTAAACCCGACAAAACGGTCTGTATCGTCGGGTTACGCTCAGGCTAACCCGACCTGCCCTGCACTTCTGAAGATATGTGAAAACGCGGCGCCGCAAAGTTTTTCAGAACTGGTCGGAGGACAATCCTTTTCTTAATGCGGCAATGCTTTGTTTGTAATCATCGGTGCCAAATATGGCTGAACCGGCGACAAACACGTCAGCGCCGGCGGCGGCAATGGCACTGATGTTATGCGCTTTAACGCCGCCATCAATTTGAATTTGGACATCCGGATATTTGGCTTCCAGCATCTCTTTCAAAGCGCTGATTTTCTGAAGCGTATTGGGTATGAAGGACTGGCCGCCAAAGCCCGGGTTGACGCTCATAATCAACACCAGGTCTGCATATTCCAATACCCACTCAAGCGAACTTAAAGGTGTGGACGGATTCAGCACGACGCCGGCGCGCAGACCCTGTTCTTTAATGCGCTGCAAGGTGCGGTTTAAGTGCAAGGCGGTTTCTACATGCACTGTGATCAGATCAGCGCCGGCATTGGCAAAATCACGGATATGGCGATCCGGGTTTTCGATCATTAAATGAACATCCAATGGCAGGGTGGTGACCTTTTTAACCGCTTCCACCACCAAAGGGCCGATAGTGATATTGGGGACAAAGTGGCCATCCATAACGTCAATATGAATCCAGTCCGCGCCGGCGTCAGCAACCGCGCGCACTTCTTCACCCAAACGTGAAAAATCGGCGGATAAAATCGAAGGAGATATCAGTTTCATAAGCATCTTTCGGCATCCTTCATTTGTTGGTTTACACTTTTTAATGTAGGATGGGCAGAGTGTAACGGAACCCACCGTTTATGGAAATGTGGTGGGTTCCGTTACACTCTGCCCACCCTACAAAATTTTGTAGCTGAACAGATCGAAAAAGTGTTAACTACTTTAGCTGTCTTATGAAGGATGCCCATCTTTCTTTATAAATTTAAATCAATTGAGTGTTACCTTTTTGTGTATGTTTCGCTGTGTAGGGTGGGTGTAGCGCAGCGGAACCCACCAAATTTCAGAGCTTGGATATCGGTGGGTTGCGCTACGCTTCACCCACCCTACCAGAAAAAGCCAGGCCCTAATATATAAGGGTTTCAATCAGCTTTTCGTCTTCATATAAAAGCAGGGTTATATTACTATTGCGTGGGACCAGCACCCACACCTCTTCGCCTGATTTGTAATAATCATCAATCAGATCATTGGCAACCCCAAATCCGTTTAATTGCACCCGAATGTGATGTTTCAGAAAGCCGTTTGCAATTCGATATCTGAAAAAGGCGACGCCGCGTGGCCGCGTCCAATCCCTTAGATTCTTTGTTAGATGGGTTCGATTTACCAGCAGATTGACAACCGCTTGGGCAATAACACGATGACCGGCTTGCGGTTCCTGGCGAATCACCACATCTTCCGGGGCACCTGTAGCAACCGTTATTTTAATTTCACCGAGCCTAAGATTGATTTGCTCAATCGCCATAACGGCGTCACTTACGCTCCTCATTTTTAAATCCGGCATCATATAGGCCAGGGGACGATTTCCTCGGCTGATTAGCAGATCGACATTCGCATTGCGGTGAATAGTCGTATTCGGATAAGGCGTCTGGGTAATGATATGATCTTTTTCAACTTCAGAATGATAGGTTTGAGAACGCATGCCTGCGCCAAGATCATTGGTTTCCAAGATAATCAGGGCTTGCCGAAGCGACAGGTTGTTTAAATTGGGCATCAGAATGGTTTGGGCGCCTTTGGAAATAATCAGGCGCACATCGCGTCCTTTTTTGATGACCGTTCCGGCTTCCGGTTCCTGGAAAATCACATGATTGGCGGTTATGACAGCGCTATATTCAAATTTGCGCACTTTGGTGTTTAATTCAAGGTCAGACAAGGTTTTTAAGGTGTTCACCACTTCCTTGCCCACGACATCGGGAACCAAGACCGTATCCTCACTTTTAATAATGAACGTGAGCGTAAAATATGCACAAACACCGGTAGCGATGCCAAACGTCAGAAACAAAGCGATGATTTTAAGAAAGCGGAAAAACATGTTGAATTTTGAATTTAATCTGAAGGTTTAGATTGATTGTCATTTTCAAAGCTGGCAACATAACCGTTCACTCCCCCCCTGAGCGGAACGGCTTTCCGCTCTACATGGTCGCAACCTTGCGTGAGGGTGTAGCGCGGGAAGCTGTCCAGCGTTAGCTTACACGTAGGGGGAGTGAACGGTTACCTGGCAACAATGAAAGATTGCCCCTGCATTCATGGAATCTTAAAATGACTTTCAATATAACTTGCCAAATCATTCAGCAATTCTGATTGCTCTTCATCCGGTTTCAAATTCGTTTTAATCTGCTCAATTTCGGCCAGCGCACACACCGGCGTAGTGCGTTTATGGCCCTTATAGTCAGGCAAAGCGTCTTCGGCCTTGGGCGGATTCAGTTTATTCTCATAAGCCTGATATGTTTGGGAGAGTTCCTCGGGCAAAGATTGCGGATAATTACGCGCCAAAATACGGATAGCCAAATCACGGGTTTCCTGCCGCGGTAATTGGGGGATCATAGCCGCTTTATCAGACAAAGACGCCGTATGAAACTCCTGTTGGAGCCGCTTTTCATTCGCGGAGGGAAAGTCGAGCTGGTACAAGGCGGCATCCGCATCCAGATCGGGAATGAGCGGATAGCGATAGTTACGATGGTACTGAATGAACTCATGAAACAGTTCCGTGTTAGCCTGAAGCCATTTTTTATTGGCATCAACTATCGCTCGGCGCTCAAGTCCTAAAGGTTTCTTAAAGCGTTCGTGCGGCGGCAAAATAATTCCCGGTTCTCCGTAACGTTTCCGAATGATGCGTGAATCAGGGATTGTATCCGAAGTAAGTTCTTGTAATTCCGGCTGATCAAGACGCATCCAAAGATTCTGATTTTTATACGGCACGGAATCTCCAATCGAAATAACCGGTGCCTGATATTTACCCGTTGCGCCGAAATAGCCGTTTACCATTACACCGAGACGGTGTTCGCCGTCCGTGCTTTGAAAAAAGACCGGCAGTTCGGCAAGATGCTCCTTATCCGTTTTTTTATCGAAATAGGCAAGCAGGTAATTCCACATTGCCGTCTCACGGGCCAGGATGCGCGCCAACCCCACAGTCGCCTCCACATCTGCCAAAGCGTTGTGCGCCCGCCCCTGCGCCAGGCTGTTGGATGCATTGAGATGGGCCAATTGAAGGGTGGGCTTGTTCTCAACTTCCGGCCAATTCAAAATTCCATTTTTATATAGCCAGTAGATAGCTGTGATCGGATACAAATCAGTTCGGCCACAGCCATCAGCATATTGATGCGTATATGGCGGCAAAAGATTCCGATAAAACGCAAAACGTAAAAATTGATCATCAAAGCCCAATGTATTATAGCCCAGACTGATTGTGCCAGGTTCATTCAGCAGGCGATGAATTTCCTGGACAGCTTCAAACTCGCAGTCCCCGGTGAGGGATTCGGCGATGGAGATACGATGGGTCAAAAGCGCGCCGGGAGAGCAAATCACATCAGGCCGCAGCCTGACTTTGATTTCATGCCGCTGCAACTCTTTTAACGCCAAATCAGTGCGAATGGCGGCGAATTGCAGCACCTGATCAAACGCATAATTCAAGCCGGTAGTTTCGATATCATAAAAAAGAAAGGTTTGGTTTTTCATTTGGTTCCAGTTTTTCGTAGGGTGGCGGAATACACTCATTTTTATAATCTAATGAGGATCCCCAAATCGACAGCTATTGGGATTTCAGCATGATGCGGGCATCGGCAACAACACACCGTTTTGATGAAGCCATCACAGGATTTAAATCAATTGATTCAATCTGATCTTCCAAAGCCATTACCAGATCGGAAAATGACATCAACATGTGTGTCAGTGCGTTTATATCCACAGGCTCGGCACCCCGGTGTCCCTCGATTAAGGGGCGGCCTTTGAGTTCCTGGATCATCAACGCCACATCCGTTTCCTGTAACGGAGCCATTTTCAAAACAGTGTCTTTATAAATCTCCACGCCCGTTCCGCCAATGCCCATCAATATCACCGGGCCGAATTGAAAGTCTATTTTAGCGCCGATAATCAATTCCACGCCATCGACCATCTCCTCTGCCAGCATCCCACGAGATTGGGGGAATTGGCTAAAACGCGCGTATGTCTCCCTTAGTTGGGCATCCGTATTGATACCCAGGACGACGCCATTGAGTTCCGATTTATGCAGCGCCTGGGGGGAAACCAGTTTGGCGGCCACCGGATAGCCGACAGCGTGAGCGAATCCGATCGCTTCATCCACAGTCAAAGCCCATTTAAAGCGCGGCGTATCCAAACCGGCCAACGCCAAAATTCGTTTGGCCTCGGGTTCCAACACCCATCCGTATTCTTCAGAGCGGGCTAAAATCGCATCTGTTTCTTTATTTAACATAACCGACACCTCCTCAACGCTTCAACCATCAAAACGGCGCCTTCAATCGAAGATGACACCGGCACTCCGTTCAGTTCGAACCCCTCAATCAGCATACGGTATTTTTCCATACGCGGCACATACGCAATCATCGGTTTCTCCGTTCTTTGATAAATATGGCTTAAGCGTGCGCCCAGGTCTGTGGTGACACCTGGAGAATAGGGCAGCAGCAACATCAGGATACAATCAATATCCGGGTCTTGGCTCAGGGCGTCGGCCGCGGCGATAAAATCAGCGTCAATTGCGCTTCCAGTTAAATCAATCGGGTTGCGCAACGAGGCAATCGGGCTGACGCCAGGGCGCAGTTTCTGACGAATCCGGTCTTGAATTTCCGGTGACAATTGTGGTGCCGACAAACCATGCGCGCTTAAAGCGTCAACGGCTAAAACGCCGTGGCCGCCGCTCACCGTAACAATACCGACGTTGCCGCGGATGGTATTGGGGTAACAGCTCAGTGACTCACAAAAAGAGAGCAATTCAAATTCATTACGGGCTTCGGCAATCCCGTACTGCGCCAGCACTTCCGAAAAAACCTGGTAGTCGCCTGCCAAAGACGCCGTATGGCTGGAAACGGCCTGGCTGCCCTGGGCACTTTTACCGGCTTTGAGTACAATGACAGGCTTGGTGCTGTTGCGCGCGAGTTGAACAAATTGGCGTCCTTCGTTTTCTTTAAATCCCTCGATATAAAAAGCGATAACGCCTGTTTGCGGATCCTGCATCAGGTATTCAAGCAGGTCGGTTTCCCGCACCAGCGCTTTGTTGCCGATACTGACAGCGAGAGAAATCCCGATTCCTTCACCGGCGAATTTCACCATCTGATCCACCAACACACCCCCGCTTTGGCTGATGAAACCGACATTACCGGATTCGGGCCGGATCAACCGTTCAGAGGGCAGAAAAAAAGTGTCCACAATGGAAGGCTTATAAATTCCCAAGCAGTTCGGACCGATGAAAGGAAATTGGGCTTGCCTTGCCATAGCCGCCATCTGGATTTGTACGTCGGCCAATCCGCTTTCGGCAAAGCCGCCGGAAATAACCACCGCGCCGCCCACTTCACTTTTGATGCACTGTTCCAAAATTTGGGGGACAAACTTCGCGCGTGCGGCAATCACGGCCAGGTCTACTTTTTCGGGAACCTCGGAAATATCCCGATATACAGGGCTTCGGCCTATTTTACCGCCTTTTGGATTGACCGGAAACACTTTGACAGGCAATCGCAAGTGATTTTTGGTGTAAATAACGTTTGCCGGATGGGTTTCATTGGTTAAAGAAACACCGATGACCGCCATCGTTTGGGGGTTGAACAGTTTTTTAAAAGATGAACTTCGAACATCGAACATTGAACGTCGAACATCCATTTTTGTATTTGAATTTTTAATTTTTTCCCTCCGTAATATATTAAACTTTTAAAGTTTGAGGGTATCTTATTCAAATTCAATGGTAATTATGGAGTGCGAAAGTTAAGTGGCGGAGGAACGGAGCGGAACGGTCTTTCGCAATCTAACTTTGCGAAAGACCGCTTCGCTTAACTTTCGCACTCCGGATTTATAT
>JAOZRC010000002.1 GCA_029940345.1 Desulfobacterales bacterium | reverse complement strand
GCCTGTGGATTATTTTGAGAATTTCGAAATGAGAAATCGACTTGACTTTCTCAATCATATCAATGGGAAGTTTGCCATATAATTCGAAGATTGTATCAAGCACCATTTCTTGGAGTGTTTCCCTGCTTTTCTTCAATCCCTCTTCCTCGCCTTTTTTAAATTCCTCTTCTTCGCATTTTTCTCTGGCAAGTTCAAGAATATCCAACATTTGAATCTCCTCCCATAATTCGTTCAGTGTCACTTTATCTAGTGTCCATCCATAAATCGGCGATTTTTCAAAATAGGCGTGACAGTGAATGGTCTTCATTATATGAATTATCATTCGATTTTGCAGAGAGCACTAGTACGGGGAAAAGCACTAAAAACTAGTGATTTTAGGCGCACCTATCCTGTCAAGGCTGCAACGTGTAACCCTAAAAGAGAGCTATTCCGCTTTGACTGGTTTGAGACGAAGCCTCGCCAGAGTCGTTAGGTTCGCCGATACAATAGACGACCAGATATAGCTTTTAAAGGATTTAAGTCCTTTCCAGATGCAGACGCCCAAACCGAATGAACGCTTAAGCCTGGATATCCCGGATTCTATGCCGGCTCTAAACTTACGTAAACGCCTGAATACCCATTTACTGCGACACATATCCTCTTCTTCCATGCCACGGTGCTTGGAAAAGCTGATGTCCTTTATCCCCTTGTCCTTTAAAACTGAAAGGTCAGCTTTAGAGGAAAAGCCGCCGTCTGACGACATTTTAATAGGGTATCGTCAGTATATGTCATCCAAGCGATCAGCCATGGTAACCGGAAGCGTTGAATCCGCAGGATTTCCCTCTGGGATCAGGCAGTCTGATATCAAGTTCGACCAGCCGCCTGTCAGGCTGATCTTATGACCGAACAAAGTGTCGCGCTGATCTTTGATAATGATATCTGTATGAGGCTCGAAAATCGATACGACTTTCTCGGATGCAGGTACGCTTTCGCCTTTGATCACCCGTCTTACGGTCTGGTCAATTACCTGTACTGCGATCCTTTCGATTTCGGAGGCGAGACCATGCGCTTCGAATTCATAAGGGGGTTGCGTTCTGAGGATTTCAATGGTCGAATTGCAATAGCCGAATGGGATAGCAATTCGTCTTTGTCAAGAAAAAGTGAGTTAAATTTGCTATTTCAAGCAGTTAGATTTCTGGATGGACACTATCTATCATTTTATTCTGATTATAACGGATTTGGGGGGGGGTAATAACAAACCAGACAAATTATTATTTTTACCTCGGTGGAAGGAAGTGACGGATGTCTGTCTCAATTGCGCCATAATGGGAGAGGATTGTCCGGTAACCGCCTTCGAGCATTAACCGCTATTCACAATTTTGGTCTGAGAAGGAGTGATGGCACAACTGCGGCAGAAAGGTTATTTAGGAGAGATTTTTCTGATATTTCAGAATGGGTGATAGAGAGGATGGGAGAATTACCAACACCTCGAAATTCTGCAAATTCACCTATGAAGCTAACCTCTTGAATTTACAAAGTGTCCCGCCTTATGTTGGTAGCCGAGAAATGCAATGCAAGACTGGATAGACATGGAATTGGAAACATCAGGGATAGGTGATGCCGGGCTGGATGCGCGATATCTGATAGTTATGAATGATTTAAGTCAGAAACCCTCTTTGGACTATTTCAACTGGTGTCTTCCGGGTTATTTGACAAATATGTTGATTTTATTGACGTATATGCGAATATTCAGGAAACAGAACGTAAGCGTTTATACAATGAACTGAAAAAACATGAGGAGACAGCCATGCTTGCTCAATATATCAGGGATCAAGGAATGCAGCAAGGAATGCAGCAAGGAATGCAGCAAGGAATGCAGCAAGGAATGCAACAGGGAATGCAGCAGGGAATCCGGCAGGGTGAAACAAATCTGCTATGCCGTCTGATTGCAAAAAAGTATAACCTAACGCCTGATCAATTAAACGCTGATATAGAAAAATTAAGCGCCAAGGCGCTGCTGGAACTGGGCGGAATAATTTTGAAGTGGAATTCTTATGAAAAGGTTAACGCCTGGATTCGGCAGCAGGAAATAAATAAAACAAGGGAACATTGAAATGCGATTTGAAGCTGTCATCAGGCTTGAAGTGCATACTCAGAGGCAAAGAGGATTCCCATAATTCGCGTTGCGTTAATAACGACGATTTTTTTCTACTGCCAATTGATGATGATTAGATTTGTGGATGCAAAGCTTATTCAGGTGAATGATATAGATTGATTTATAAACGAATGTAATATACCGATCTCGGACTTTGGACAAAATTAGAAGGGGTTAAATTAATTATAAAATTACTTGTCCAAAGTCCGAAACGAAGAGATGGGCTATAGTTAAAGAAATTTATCTATGTTTTCGCCGAGAAAATCAGAGGCCACCGCTTTAAATTTGTTGACGATATCGTCGGTGTCTTTGATTTTAAGGGCTTTGTTTTTGGACACACCGGTTTTTTGAGCAAATTGCATCCGACCTTCGTATCCTTTTTTGTTTGCCACAATATCAAATATTTTCCCGAGTTTAACACCCATTTTGGCTTCTCCTTAAAACTTAATAATCACTCCGTCACTGCTTCTTCAAAAGCGTCAATGATTTTAGGGATAACAATATTCAAAAGCAGACCTAACTGAATTTTCGAACTGTCGACCATCATGCCCCAGCGGTATTCCCCCATGGGCAGAATAATGACCATATTGTTATCCACCAAATCTAAAAGATAATATTTCCCCAAACCGGGAAAGCCGCTGTCCCGTAATGTTTCTGTAAGGTAACTGGTCAGTTTGTTAAAGAGAGCGGTGGCTTTGGGTTGCGGATTGTAAGCGGCAATTGACACGCCATCGGCAACGATCCAAATATCAGTCGCTAACAACCCATCGCCCAAGTCTTTTTTCATCATTTCAACTGCCTGATTCAATTTTTGTACGTTCATATCTGGCTCCTTCCTGACTTGATTTGTATTATTCTGACTTTTTCCTGTATTGCCGGATTTTGATCCGGTTTCAACTGCGTTTGTTTGATCATCCCAATTAGGTCTGTCATCGGAATGATTATACATGTTCGATATTTCATCTGCAATTTCATCAAACTCAACAGGTTTCCCCAAGCTTTGCGAATCATCCGGAGATTCATCCTTTTGTTTCATCGCATTCAATAGCAACGTCATCAGTTGATCATTGATGCACCTTTTAAGCTTAAACTTGGGTCTGTCGTCAAATTTGATTTCGACATCCTCCCAACCGATAATTAACCTGGCTGCTGATGTACCTCTGATTTCGCCACAAATGGCGTCATAGAGAGTGCCTTTTTCAAAATAGAAAAAACCGTTATGGCCGGTTTTTTGGTTTCGAACCTCAACCATGCAGGTTTTATTTTCCATTTCGATGAGCTGTAAAAAACCGGCAACCGATATATTTTGGACAATGCCGCCGGTGGTGTGTCCCTTCAAACCCTCCCTGATCGCATCGCCCAACGCTTTAAAATCCACTGGTTTGGCCAAAAAAATCATGCACCCTAATTTTCTCAGGCGTGCTTCAATTTCCCCGGTGCCGTAAGCGCTTAACACAATGACAGGGATGGAAACAAAGTGGGAACGCATATAAACGAGAAGTTGAAAGCCATTCATCACCGGCATTTTCAGATCGGTGACCACCAAGTCTATAGCGTTCGATTTTAAGATATGAATGGCTTCCTGGCCATCAGGGGCTGACAAAAAAGCATATTCCTGAGGATATAAGATTTCCAAGCCTGAGATCAGCGTGGATACAAGCCGTGTTTCATCATCGACGATCAGAACCTTTTTCATTTTAGCTTAACCTATTCAATCACAACATAACATCTGTTGGCGGGCAAAAGCGTAATTCACCTTTTTTGCAGGTAACAGCATTTAATCTGAAATTTAATCATAGTTATTTGAATTATGGCTGAAAATAAAAGATGTGTCAAGAGTATAGATATCGCAAGCAATGATTAAGCCGAATGCTATTGTTTTTGCATCTCTTGCGGAGTAAAGCTGTTGACCAAGGGGTTGATCCGAAGCGAATGGCCATTCGTAATCACTTGGACGGCGCCGTGAAAGTCGGTGCGCAGCACCTTACACCCTTTACGATAATAGCGCTCCAGCACGCTCGAATGCGGAAAGCCAAACTTATTCTGATGACCACAAGAAATAAGCACAACGGCGGGGCGCACACAGTCAATGAAATGTTCAGTGCTTGAAGAACGGCTGCCGTGATGGGGCGCACAAAGCACAGAACTGCGCAGTTCATTGCCCGCTAAACGGATGAGTTCCTTTTCTGCGCGCGCCATGATATCTCCGGTGAAAAGAAAAGAGACCCGACCGAATTCCATTTTGACCACCAGGGAATTGTTATTTTTACCACGCCATTTTTCATACTGACGCTTGTCGACATAATCCCCAGGTGGGTAAAGGATTTTAAACGTCACTCCGTCATGAAATTTTTTTTTCGGTAAATCTTGAAATGTGTCCAGGGGCAACCGCTTTTTAGCCGCCATCTCGGCAAACCGCTCCCATCCCCTGGTGTCAGCCGTATCATTCGTACGCCAGATATGTTTCACATTAAAGTGGTCAATGATAAACACCAGACCGTTTAAATGATCGCTTTCCGGATGGGTTAAGACGACTGTATCAACCGTCATAATTTTTCTGTGCCATAAAAAAGGAGCCACAATGCGAGCGCCAATGTCAAAATGGGAATTATCTGAAAAACCGCCGCCGTCAACCAGAAAGCAATCGCCTCCCGGCAACTCAATGAGATAGGAACTGCCTTGGCCCACATCAATCATCGTAACACGCAGATCATCGTGCCAGAAACGATCTTTAAGCCAATAAACCGTGTCGATAGTCAAAATAAGCAAACACACGATCATAACCACAGCCGCGGGTTTTAGTTCTGAAGCATCCGGGTTATTATCCGGATAACGGCGCCGCCAACCGATCAGTTTGATAATTCCGGCGAGCAATCCATAGTAGCAGGCAATTTCCAGGTGCGTCGGTGTAAATGTTTTCACCGCGACCCACGAAAATGAAGCCAAACCGAGTATGATATGAAGCGCTGCGGAAAGTATGGCCGCACTCGCCCAAATACTTATTTCAGCGACCCACGGATAAATCGGTAGCCAAAATACGGCGGCAAGGCCCAATGGAACGGCCATAAAGCCGATCAATGGAATGATCAATAAATTCGCCCAAATTCCGATGATTGCGATCTGATTGAAATATAGCATCGTTAACGGCAACACACCCAAGATAGCCAATAAGGATATTAAAATAAAAAGTAGGACCCTGTATTTCAGCCGTTTAAAAAGACTCCCGGATATCTCCGATGTCCGTTGCGGTTCAAGTTGACGAATGCCAAATAAAATGGAAAAAACAGCGGCAAATGAGAGTTGAAAGGAAATTGAAAAAAGCAGCGGCGGAGAAATGATAAGAATTAAAAGCGCGGCCCAGGCAAGTGTATTCAGGGGATCATGTTCATCGCGGCCTAAAAAAGTTATCAAAAAGAGTGTGATCATCACAACCGCGCGTTGCGTGGATGGCGACATGCCCGCTAAAAGACCATAAAAAATCACCGGTACGATTGTCAGAAGGGCGGACGTTTTATCTGACCTGGCGCACCATAACAACGGTTTGATTAATCGCAGCAGTTTTTGTAGCACAAAAAAACATACCATCGCGATAATACCGATATGAAGCCCTGAAATAGCCAAAATATGGGCAACACCTACGCGCTGGAAGGCATTGCGCAACGGTCCTTGGATTTCACTCCGATCTCCCACAAGAAGGGCTTTTAATACGGCGCGAGGTTGGCCCCTTGCATGTATGTTGAGAAAGCGGATAACTTTTTGCCGCATTGTGCTAACCATTGCGGCGATTTTTCCACAAGGGTGGTTGCCCAATATTTTGATGCTTTTCCTATTGGCATAAGTGCTGACGCGAATACCTTTATACGCCATATAGCGTTCGTAATCAAAGCCGCCCGGATTATTAAAATTGCGTATTTTGCGTATTTTACCTTTAAAACGGATGCGGTCGCCTTTGATAAATTGGGGTGGATCATACGCGACGGTGACGCGTATCTTGCCGGTAACCGAATGAGTCTGGTTTTGATATTCAAGCGTTTGGACATTCAGATCCAATTTAACGCGATGGGGATAGATGAGCGGATCATCTGTGATAACGCCGGTGATTGTCCAGGGGTGTTTGCCGGCGAAACGGATCACATGATTCCAAGGCAAGGAGGGTGCGGTCTGATATTGAATCGTAAGATATCCGAGGGCGACAAACAATGGAAACGGCGCGATACTGGCGGCATTGTCTTTAATAATATGGTATAAAATAAAAAAGGCGCTGATGACAGCGCCCCATAACATATATTTTCCGAATCCGGGATAAGCATATCCCAGGATAATGCCGATTATCAATGATAGCAGTAAAAGAATGATAGGATGGGTATAAGTGTCTAACGTTCTCTCTACCATTGTCTGAATTAGGATTTTTAGGATTAAATGATTTTAAGATTATTTTTGATAATCTTTATTGTCCGCCAATCCATTAACTCATTAATCCATTAATCTTACAAATCTTAATTCAGACAGTGAATAATGCCAGATTAAGATTAAGATCAAGAAATGGGGACGTTATAGCGTGCCTGATCTTTAAAGCCTGAAAATGACCGGTTTTCCCTCCGTATCGATTTCAATGCCAACGGTGTCCCCTGTTTCATAACCCAGCCGTCGTAATTCATTGACGACCTTAGCATGTTTTTTATTCAGCCAATAGACAGACCATAAAGGATTGCGCACTGTATCGATGCCGTAGGCGTCATGGCTGCAAAAACTAAGGCGAATTTTCTCCCTGGCGATAATGGTGTCGGCTTCACTTAAAAAGTTATCCACTTTGTAGCTATTTTCGAAAAGGGCTTTGGAAAGTTTTTTTTGGAGGTCGGGCGTGTCATCTAAATAGTGGAAAGCGATCTGACGGATCTCTTCAGTAACAATAATACACAAACCGATCACCGCATAGCGATGGTTGCGCAAGGCAAATTGTTCCATCTCGTTTTCATAATCGGAGATCAGCATCAGAATGTCTTCAATGCCTGCTGCAGGATCTTCGCAACCCAGCACCAGGTCTTCACATTTGCTGATAACTTTTAATAAAAAGGTCTTATTATCCATTATAAAAACGGGTCGTTCGCGATAATTCCGTCTTTTCCTGATCCGATGCAAACCATCCATCCGGATTGATCTGGCGCTTTCCTCCTCTTCAAGCATTTCAATATTGGAAATATCTTTGGCCTGGACGACGTGCAGTTTATTTTCTTCCGTTATAATATATTCGATTTCACATTTGAAGCCCAAATATTGCTGTATCGCTCGGGATACTTCTAACAACTCCCGATTATAGGGGATTTGAGTGATATACGGTTCGTTTTGCACCTTACAGCTTCGGTCCCGTGAAAAGCCAAACTCCCAGTGATTCCCAATCATTTTGGCCATTACGCGGCACCCCTCAATAAAAGGCATGACAATGACATTCATATCTTCAGGATCAATTTCGGGTGCATTGTTAAATTTCTGTTGTCTTAAAATCGATAAGCGTTTGGCCGATTTAGCCAATTTGATCATTCGTTTGCGGGCATATTTAACCCCGCCGACATCCGCATAGGTGTCGATGGAATCAAATGTGCCTCCTTTGTAAAATTCTTCCGAAGGATGGGCGCTTCTGGCAATCACTTTATAGTCACATTCATGCTTGTTTTTACTGAAAAACTGTTCCAGCTTTTCAAAATTGTCATTACGAAAGTCTTCCGCCGCAAGATAAATAAAATCAGGCACGTTAAAATCGCCTTGTTTGAGCTTTATCAACAGCTCCGCTTTTTGAGGGAATTGGGTTTTCATTGCATAATTCCAGGTTTTAAGTTTTGATGTTTTGAATGAAATTTTTATAATTTTATATCAATAGCGAACAACAACTTTTATTTCAATAGAATTTTATTTTTTTTCTTGATTTTTTAAAGAGAAAGCTCCTATAATACAAATTTATTTTTACCTTGGATTGACTATTAAAGTCGATATCTGAAGACAATGCTTTTACTATCCGGAAGAAAACAATGCCTTCATTGCTTGTAAAATTTTTACCATTTCTAAAATGGTTTGATAAGTATAACGCTTATTACCTACGTATGGACATCATTTCCGGGTTGACTGTGGCCATGGTATTGATTCCCCAATCAATGGCCTACGCGCAACTGGCGGGACTACCACCGTTTTATGGGCTATACGCCGCTTTTCTGCCGCCGATGATTGCGGCCCTGTTTGGTTCAAGCCGTCAATTGGCCACCGGACCCGTGGCCGTAGTGTCTTTAATGACGGCAGCGGCATTAGAACCCCTGGCTGCGAGCGGCTCCGAAGGCTACATCGCTTATGCGATTATGCTGTCCCTTTTGGTCGGCCTTTTCCAGTTCTCCCTGGGGGTTTTAAGACTCGGTATGATTGTGAATCTGCTTTCTCATCCTGTGGTCAATGGCTTTACCAATGCGGCGGCGATTATCATCGCTTCTTCCCAACTATCAAAACTGTTTGGCGTTTATGTGGATAAAGCCGACCACCATTATGAAACCATTATACGCGTCATTCATGCTGCGATTGTTTACATCCATTGGCCTACGTTGCTAATGGGAATTTTGGCTTTCGCTATTATGTACACATTGAAGCGCCTTTTGCCCACAATCCCGAATGTCTTGGTGGCCGTGGTTATAGCGACAATTCTATCTCAAACGTTGGGATTTGAAAACAACTGCAACATCAAATTTGAGGCGCTTAAATCGCCATCTGTCCGTCAGGCGATTCTGGAATTCAATCAGGTTTTTCTTGATGCGGCGCCGTTGAGTTCCATGCGCGCGCTGTTTAGGCGCAAATTGGAAGAAGCACAAAAACGTGATGATACGCCCACTGTGTTAGACGTCAAATTTGAACTTGATTTAATTGACCTGTACAACGCCGAATTGAAATATGACAAATTGCGTCTGCGAAAAAAAATCAGAAGCGTTTTATTCAGGCGCGTTCAAACGCCTGACGGCGCGGATCACTTTGATCCCAATGATAAAACTCCTGACGATAAAAGCATCGCGGAGTTAAAAGATGATGGTCATATCTGGCGTGTCATCGTAGGAAACAAGCCGCTTGATATTAATCAACTGACGATGATGGGCGGCGGTCAGGTGGTGGGTGCAGTACCTGGCGGGTTGCCAGCTCTACGAGCACCGACCTTTAACTTCGCTGCTTTTAAACATTTATTAGAATATGCGGCGATTATTTCGCTTTTGGGATTTATGGAAGCGATTTCCATTGCTAAGGCTATGTCCGGGAAAACGGGACAGCGGATCGATCCCAACCAGGAACTTATCGGCCAAGGTTTGGGGAACATACTGGGAGCCATTGGCCAGAGCTACCCGACTTCGGGTTCTTTTTCCAGATCAGCGGTTAATCTTCAAGCCGGCGCCATGACAGGGCTATCCAGTGTTGTAACCAGCTTGGCAGTCGTTATTGTTTTATTGTTTTTCACACCGCTTTTATATTATCTTCCCCAATCAGTTCTGGCTGCTGTGATCATGGTGGCGGTTTTCGGACTGATCAATATCCGGGGCTTTATTCATGCCTGGAGAGCGCGCTGGTACGACGGCGTCATTTCAGTTGTCACCTTTGGCTGCACCTTGGCGTTTGCGCCCCATCTGGATAAAGGAATCATGGTGGGCGTGATTCTGTCTCTGTCGGTCTTTTTTTATAAGAATATGCGTCCGGCGGTGGTTGATCTGTCCCTTGACGTTCACCATAATCTTCGCAATGCAGTGGCGTCCGGTCTTAAAGAGTGCAAATATATTGATGTCGTTCGTTTTGACGGACCGCTTTTCTTTGCTAATGCCGCTTACCTCGAAGACCAGATCAGAGACCGTCGGCGCTCCAAAAAGGACTTAAAACATATTATTTTCGTATGCAACGGTATTAATGATATGGATGCATCCGGGGAGGAAGTTTTGTCTCTGATTGTGGAACGGATTCGCAGCGCCGGATTGGATATCTCCTTTAGCGGCATGCACCGCGATGTCAAAGCGGTGCTTGAACGCACCCATCTGCGTGTAAAGATCGGAGAAGAACACTTTTTCCCAACGATGGAAAGCGCAATCAACGGCGTCTATCAAACGACTCACCAGCGCAGTGATGAAAAGAGGTGCCCCCTGGCGGTTATCAAATCACTAAAAATTGGTAACTGAATCATTTCAAGGAACCCCCAAAGGTTTTATTTTAAACCGATGATAGTATTCCAATTTTGGTTTTCCATTATATAGCCCGCAAGCTGTGAGCTTCGCACTCCGCTATTATGGAAAAACCCAAATTGGCAACCTGAAAAATATTCAGCAAATAAGCACAACCCAACAATAACGCCGCTTAACCCAATCTTCGACAAATTTTAATGAAAAGAGTTCACTGATAAATAAAGGAAACCCAAAAAGAGATGGGCGATTGCCCAAGCAAATAAAAGGAGGACAATATGAGTATAATTACAATTTCAAGAGGTTCATATAGTAAGGGAAAGGAGATTGCTGAAAAACTTGCTCATAATTTGGGATATGAATGTCTTTCAAGAGATATTCTTTTGGAAACATCCGTTCAGTTCAATATCCCGGAAATAAAGCTTGTTCGTGCAATCCATGATGCTCCTAATATTTTTGAGCGCTTCGCGCACGGCAAAGAAAAATATATCATCTTTATTCGGGAATCATTTTTAAAGCATATTCAAAAGGACAATATTGTCTACCATGGATTGTCAGGTCAATTTTTCATCAAGGGGATTCCAAATATCTTAAAGGTTCGAATAATTGCAAATATTGAGGACCGTGTGAAAGAGGAAATGAACCGTGAAAAAATTACTGAACAGGAAGCTCGGCATCTTTTGGTAAAAGATGATGAAGAGAGAAGAAAATGGAGCATGCAAATTTATGGGATTGATACCAAAGACTCAAGCCTTTATGATACTGTTTTGCATATTAATAACTTAAAGGTGAACGATGCGGCTGAAATTCTGACAGATATTGCCAGACGACCCTGTTTTCAAACAACACCGGAATCTCAAAGGATTATAAAAGATTATTATTTAGCTGCCAAAGCTCAGAAAGCTTTATTCGGCCGGGTTCGTTTAGTTGAAGTTAAATGCAAAAATGCCGTAATTTATGTAAATCTTGAGACAGCTCTGTCCCTGGAAGAGGAGATTACTGGCAAGATCAGAAATATTCTTAAAGATATTGATGGAATCAAAGAAGTCAGAGTAAATGTTATTCCGGTATACGTTTGATATTGGATTAAGAATGCCGGCTTATTTTTACGAGCGGTTTATCTAACTGGCGCTTCAACCAGGAAACGGCGATGGCGACGACGGTCAAGCGCAATATTACGTAGTTTGAGTAATAATATTTAAAAATACGGCATCCTTCATATAGCGCTGAAAGTAGCAGACACTTTTTATCTCCGGTTCGTAGTTCCGCCGTAAGGAGGCTCTTATTCCCGCCTTACGGCGGAACTACAAACTGTCAAACGGCAAATGAAGGATGCCTGAAATACATTAATCTTTCCGTATGAACAGGATTATTCAACCCATATCACCTTTAGTGTTACCTATTATTTTTTTTGCAATAGTGATCTTATGTGGCGCTATCTTATTGCATAGTTCTGAAAAGAGCATGGGAAATTCGCTGTCATGGACCGATTCATTTTTTACATCAACCTCCGCAACTTGTGTAACAGGCCTTAGCGTTGTTGATACAGGTTTATATTTTACGCGTCAGGGCCATTTTATTCTTCTATGTTTAATGCAGGTGGGAGGTTTGGGTATAATGACCTTTACAAGTTTATTATTGTATCTTTGGCGAAACAGTGTCACAATCACCGACTGGATAGCGGTCGCCCAAACACTATTATATGATCCGAAATTCCATCTCAGCAAATTTTTAGTTAAGATTGTAAGTTGCACTATCTTGATCGAATCATTTGGCGCTTTGGCGCTTTACCTAATGGAACCGAATAGATTTTATCCGTTAAAAATCAGACCCTAAAAATAAGCCAGGGAGCCACCTCATTGGAAAGGAGAATAAATGTCAGTGATTACCATTTTTAGCGGAATTTTCTGTGAACAGGAAGCTGTGGTTGATGATCTGGTAGCCGGCATTGGCTACAAACAGCTCACCGAAGAAGAGATTGTCATCCAGGCGAGTACCATTTCCGATTTGGCCGAATCTAAAATTACCAGGGCCTTTACAGCCAAAACGTCTGTTTTTAATAAATTCACCCAAGAGAAAGAACGCGTGATCGCCTATCTGAAACTGGCTTTAGCGCAACAATTGACCGAGGATAATCTTATCATTACCGGCTGCACGAGCCATCTCATTCCCAAAACAATCAGTCATGTTTTACGCGTCTGCCTTATCGGCGATTTGAAATATCGCTATTCCGTGGCCGCGTCCCAACACCAGCTTTCTCAAAAGGAAGCGCTTAAACAAATCCGTCGAAAAGATGGCGATTACGGGGCTTGGACCGAAAAGCTCTTTGGCCTTACAGATCCCTGGAGTGAGTCTGTTTACGATCTTGTCCTGCCAATGGATAAACTCGGGGCCGCTTCCGCTTCATCGGCTATTGAAGAAAATCTTCTCAAGAATATCCTGCGGCCGAGTCGGCAGTCGCAACAGGCTGTTCAGGATTTTTTGCTGGCCGCCCAAATCAGCGTCGCACTTGCCAAAGAAGGTCACAATATCGAGGTAAACGCTCTGGAAGGGGTGGTAACATTGGTGGCCAATAAAAATGTACTGCGACTCAACCGCCTGGATGAAGAACTTAAGAAGATCGTAGCGCCTTTACCTGGTGTAAATTCAGTGACCACCACCGTGGGCAAGGATTTTCATCAATCCAATATCTACCGCAAGACCAATTTTCAAATGCCGTCCAAAGTCCTCCTGGTGGATGACGAACGGGAATTTGTTCAAACGCTTTCTGAGCGGCTTATCATGCGCGACATGGGATCGGCGGTTGTATATGATGGCCAGGCGGCGTTAAACCTCGTGCAGGATGATGAACCCGAAGTCATCGTCATTGACTTGAAAATGCCCCATGTTGATGGCTTTGAGGTATTGAAAAAAGTGAAGGCCGATCATCCTGAGATTGAAGTGATTGTACTGACTGGCCACGGATCGGAAGAAGATCGTTTAACCTGCATGGACCTGGGCGCTTTCGCCTACATGCAAAAGCCGGTGGATATTGAAGAATTGAGCTTGGTTCTCAAGCAAGCGAATGCGAAAATTTGTCAAGATGCAATAACTGTGAACAGGACTGACTGAAATGACTATCTTCGCAAGATTAAAACCGAAATTTTGGGATCACCACGACGTAGCCGCCGGCCCGTACCAGTCTCTGTTTAATTTTCGTCGTAAATGGAAACTGATTATCCTGCTGACAACGCCAATAGCGCTCGTGCCGCTGCTTTTTATGACCTGGCTGGAGTATGATATCACCCTCAAGGCTGTGGAATCCGAAATTCGTATTCAAATGGTGCGAAGTGTATCCAAAACCCATCAAGCCGTTTCCTACTTTTTGTCAGGACATAAGCAGGTCATGGATTTTATCCTTGAGGATAATCCGTACCAGGATTTATGTGATAAACAGCGGCTTGGCAACATTTTTGAAAGTCTGCGTAAAGTGGGCGTAGGCGAATTTATAGACCTTGGCGTTATTAATGCCAAAGGATTGCAGCAATCTTATGTCGGGCCTTTCGGTTTAGAAAAATCTAACTACTGTGATAACCAATGCTTTCAAGAAGTCGTGAAGAAAGGTATGTATATCAGCGATTTGATCCTAGGCTCACACCGTTTTAAGCATCTTGTCATGGCGGTCAGGCATCCGTTGCCGGACGGTTCATTCTTTGTCTTAAGAGCCACTTTAGGCGCCGGGCATATTAACAGACTTCTCGAAAAACTGGACCTGGATAAAAGCGGTGACGCTTTCCTGGTCAACACGGATGGATTCCTGCAAACCCAATCGCGTTTTTTCGGTGAGGTATCTGATAAACTCCCGCTGCCGATTCCGCAACCTACTGATGAAGCCAGTGTATTTGAAACCACCGCTAAAACGGGCCTCAGATTACTGGTAGGGTATGTCTATATCCCGGAAACATCTTTTATCCTGATGGTCGTTGGCAAGAAAGACCATCTTATGCAGCCCTGGCATGATGTCCGCTTAACGTTTTTTGTTTTTTTGTTTATCAGTATTGTTATCATTTTGTGCGTCATTTTAGGAATGGCGACTTACCTGGTGAATAAAATCTATACCGCGGATCAAAAACGCATTGTTGCTTTACACGAAGTGGAATACAGTAACAAAATGGCCTCTATCGGGCGTTTAGCGTCGGGTGTGGCCCATGAAATCAATAACCCGTTGGCAATTATGAATGAAAAAGCCGGGTTAATTAAGGATATATTTACCTTTCATCAGGATTACGAGCAGGATCCGAAGCTCCTGGGTCTCGTAGATTCAATTCTCACCACAATAAAACGGTGTCGCGATATCACCCGGCGCTTGCTGAATTTTGCCCGCCACATGGAAATAAATGTCGAGATTGTAAATTTGAGCGATGTGATTGATGAAATCATGGCTTTTATGAAAAAAGATGCGGAATATCGCCGGCTGGAGATTGTCATTGATATTCCGGATGATCTTCCGCAGTTGGAAAGTGATCAAGGCAACATCCATCAAATTTTTCTTAATATTATCAATAATGCGTTTTCCGCTTTGAATGACGGCGGCCGTTTGGAAATAAAAATTCGTCGTGAAACAGAGGATTTTATCCTGGTTACCTTCAGGGACACCGGTTGCGGAATCTCCGGGGAAGATTTGAAAAAAGTGTTTGATCCCTTTTTCACGACGAAATTTGGGCAGGGCGCCACCGGCTTGGGGTTGTCGCTCACTTACGGCCTGGTTGAAGAGATGGGAGGAAAAATCAACGTTACCAGTCAGTTGGATGAAGGCACCTGTTTTATAGTGCGGCTACCTTTAAAAATAAAAAATAAGGAAATAAACAAGGAAAAAGATATTACTTGCAAATCTGAAGTTTGAAGTTTATCAAAACAAATTTAAAATTGAAGGGGTTCGTATACTTTGCGTGGGAACGCTATAATTTCAAACTCCCAAAGAGGAATTGTCATGCAATCTGTTGAAGACACGATTGGCGTTGCCGGTTTACGTTTTTTTGGGAAAATGTCCGCTTCGATCTCCCATGAAATTAAAAATGTGCTGGCCATAATCAATGAGAATGCCGGACTGCTCAAAGATTACACGTTAATGGTCGAAAAAGGGCTGGAGCTGAACCCGCATCAGGTAGGCGCTAAAGCCGACAAAATTACGGCACAGGTGGCGCGCGCCGACGCAATTATCAAAAAGATGAATCTTTTTGCTCACAGTATTGACCAGGACCGACAAAAAACTGATCTGAACGCCACCCTCAAATTGATGATTGCCCTGGCTGAGAGACTGGCTGCCATTAAAAGTATAAAATTGGAATTGTCGGCCGTGTCTGAATCGGTGTCAATTACAACAGCGCCTTTTATCCTGGAAAATCTCATCTGGCTGTGTCTTGAATTCGCCCTGGATCAGATGGAAGAAGAGAGTGTCCTCAAATTGGGGTGCGCGAAAACAGAAAAGGGCGCACTGATCCGGTTTGAACAACCAGGCCAATTTTCAGGCGAACTGGCGGCCGGTTTTCCGGACGATGCCGCCGCGTCGCTGGCATCCGCACTTCAGGCCGATCTTCTTGCTGATACTGAATCTGGGGAACTCGTTATTACGCTACCAGACGAGATGCAATAAACACATAAATTGTTGGCTGCAACAATATAAAAAGCGGCGTTTATTCAAGGAGTTGAAGCATGTCTGCAAAAGTTTTGCTGGTAGATGATGAAACCGAGTTTTTGGAAGCGATGGCGGAGCGATTGGTGATGCGAGGCATGACAGTGGCAACCGCCGAATCGGTTTATGAAGCGTTGCAAATGGTGGCAACTGAAACGTTCGATGCGGTGGTCATGGATTTTATGATGCCGGATATGGATGGCATCAAAGCGCTAAAAGCGCTAAAAAAGATAAATCCGGAACTACATGTATTCATGCTTACCGGTTATGCGACCGTTGAAAAAAAAAAAGAAGCCCTGCAATTTGGCGCCGCCGCACTGTTTGAAAAACCGGCCAATCTTGAATTGCTGACCAAAATTATTAAAAGGGTGCATTCTCAAAATCGAAATCAATAACTAAAAATACTATTTATTTTAAAGGAGGATTGTTATGAATGCAAGAGTACTGATTGTAGATGATGAAAAAGAGTTTCTTGAAGCGATGGGAGAAAGGATAAGCGCTCGCGGGATGGATGTTTCCACATCCATGTCAGCCAGGGAAGCGCTGGAAAAAATTGAACAAGAATCATTTGATGCCATTATCATGGATTTTCAGATGCCCGGTATGGATGGCATTGAAGCCCTGAAAGCGATTAAGGCCAAAAAACCGGAGTTGCAGATTATTCTGCTCACAGGACACGCCAGTGTTAAAAAAGGGGTGGAGGCCATGAAAGAGGGGGCGCTGGATTATATAGAAAAACCGGCTGATATGGATGAAATCACTCAGAAAATCAAAGAAGCCCATGACAATAAAATGATCGTTATTGACAAGCAAAACCAAAAGAAAGTGGATGAGGTGCTTGAAAAATTTGGTTTGCAAGGATTTTCATCCTGATAGTTTCATTAACTTTTCTATCTGAATAATTCAGCTAAAATATGATTTGATCGTTGGCTGCCACCATAAGGCGGGTCAAATGAAAAGTGGAAAGCTGTTCCGCTTTACATGCTGTCCAGCTAATGTTGGTGCCCAAAGAGTGTAAATCGCTTTTAAGCTATTTTGAAGGATACCAATTTTTCCTTACAATTTCTGTGAGTGAAAGCTTGCATTCTATGATTGATTATAGAAAGTTGTTGCATTTGAATACGTCATGGTATAAAATAGAGGATTTTATGACTTTAATTGAATTTTAAAGTCATAGCGCTTGTACGATTGATAAAAGGCTCTGTTAAATCGCCATAACCTTCAAACCGATGTTAAACTGCCATAGTATCAGGGATGAAAGGGCTGCTCAATTTCATAATCTTACTTTTTATTCTGAATAGATAAGTTAATTTGTCCTTATTGCCAAAGACCTATAAAGGAGGGAATATTCGCAGGCATCGGCGCTCAAAGCAATATTTTTGCTTTGCTGTTATTACCCCCAATCATCTGAATCGGCGAAACCTGATTTAATAATTTTTAACTTGTGTGGAGGCTCAATGTGAGAACGATAATTGTAAAGGATTTAATGGTACCCCTCGAAGAGTATGCAACGGTTCTTGAGGATGCGACGCTCTACGATGCGATCCTTGCTTTGGAAAAAGCGCAAACGGCATTTGACCCGAAGAAACATAAACACCGTGCCATCCTGGTGCTTGACAAGAGCGGCAAGGTTGTCGGCAAAGTGGCCATATTTGATATCCTGATCGCCCTTGAACCCAAGTATGGGCAATTGGAAGCGGAAGGCGCGCTATCCCGTTCAGGGTATAGCACGGAATTAATCAACTCAATGCTCAAAGACAATGTTCTATGGAATGAACCGTTCGAGTTTATTTGCAGCAAAGCGCTTAAACTTAAAGTGAATGATTTCATGGCGGTTCTCTCTGATGGCGTGTATATAAATGAAACGGCCACACTGGGTGAGGCGATTCATCAGATTGTCATACAAAAACATCAATCTCTGCTTGTAAACCGGGGAAGTGATGTCGTGGGACTATTGCGATTGACCGATGTATTCACAACAATTTGCGATAAGATCAAGACCTGTTAATTTGAATTCCGGATTTTATTGAGAACAGTTTAAATTTAACTAGAACCTGGAAGAAATAACTTACCCAATTAGATAAAATTAAATTCTTACTCTTAATCGTACGCTTAATCGTCCAGATTAAGCGTACGATTAAGAGTATGAAAAGGGGAAAGTTATTTCATTCATGATTTGAAAACCGAAATTAAAAAAATTAAGGAGGAATTTTTTATGGACACCCACGGTGAGAAAACGGGAATATTCGCCAAAAAGGGGCTATGGATCGGTATTGGCGTCGGCATTTTTATACTGGTTGCCTTTATTCTGCCAACGCCTCAGTCTCTTATTGATGTGATGGAAAAATATGGTTATGTCAACAAGATGATCGAGTGGGAGATCGCTCATAACGTCGAGGAAGCTTCACATAAAACGATGATCGTATTGGGGATTGTTCCCATGGCGGTTATCTTTTTTGCCGTTGAAGCCCTCCCCATCGGGGCAACGGGTATCCTGATGCCGCTTATGGCTTACTTTTTCGGACTTCTCCCTTTCAATGCGATCGGAAAGACCTTTGCAGGTGATGCGCCGTTGTTCATGTTAGGTGTTTTTGCCCTGGGAGCCACGGTGGTGGAAGTCGGTTTCCATAAACGCCTGGCCGTCTGGCTGCTGGGTTGGACCAAAGGATTCTGGGTTCCCATGATCGTATTGTGTTTCAGCATGTCGATCGTGGGGTCATTTATGTCGGCTCCGGCCATGTGTTCCTTTATGGTGCCGGTGATGATGGCGGTTTATTACGGGTCGGTGAAGGCCAACAGCCCGGAGGGGGAGGCGGTAGTTCATGATCCCGCCTTGGCCAAATTTTTGCTTTTTTCCCTCTGCTTCGCCCTGAATATGGGAGGTCCGGGAACACCATCGGCAGGGGGACGTAATGTGATCATGATGGGATTCTTTACCGAGTATGGTATACCGATTTCTTATGCCGGCTGGATGAAATACGGATGGCCGCTGGTGCCGCTCGGCAGCGGCTTGTTGATACTCTATATGTGGGCCTTTTTCAGTAAAAATATAAAGACACGGGACCTCACCCCCGGACTGGAATATATTAAGGACGAAACGCGCAAAATGGGCAATATGAGTTATGCCGAGTATATTACGGGCGGATCGCTTGTGCTCATCGTAGCCCTCTGGATTTTTGGTGGGGAAGCCACCGGTCTTGGCGGTCCGGCGCTTTTGGCACTGGTTATACCGGTTTTATTCAAGACCGTTCCATTTGAAAATATACTGAAACGTATATCCTTCAACGCCTGGTTCATGTACTGCGGAGCGCTGACCCTGGGCGCCCTTCTTAAAGAAAGCGGCGGTGCCCTGTGGCTGGCAACAACTTTCCTGGACGGACTTTCACAGATCGGTATGGATAAAGGGTATGGGCTATGGGTTGGGATGTCCGCTTTCTCCGGTCTGGTCACCAACTTTATGTCCGACGCCGCTACGGTCGCCCTGATCGGACCTATTGTCGTCCCCATGGGGATTATGACCGGAGTGGCCGGCGAACCATGGGCCATCGGCATGGCCGTGGCATTGGCGTCTTCGTTTGCTCATTTTCTGATCGTGGGATCGCCTGCCAATGCGTTGACCTTTGCTCTGGGCATTTATCCGGACACCAATAAGAGAGTCCTTGAAGCGATTGATTTTGTAAAATACGGTTTTGGCTTTTTTATCATTTCCATGCTGCTGCTCTGGATCGTCGGATTCCTCGTGATTTACCCCATCGTCGGTTTCCCGGAAGGAATTCTTGAGCAGGCCACGCAGGTGCTTCAAAGCACTGCTCAATAGTTGCCTGGCTCCGAAGGTGTAGCTCGTCGGATAACTGGTCGAAACGAGGCTTATGGTCTTGAAGAAGAAAAGACTTGGATTGAGTGATTAGCCAACGGCTTATCGCTCAAACCAGGTAAGGTCTTCCGGGCAGTATTGTTTTTTGCCGCCAACAAAAGTGAGATAAATTAACCGCGTTGCTCATTACGAGGCTCTGCCTCGTAATGAGATGTTGTTGCGTCCCAGTTTATGTTGGTAGACTGTGTTTTAATTTTAACTTTTCAAGCCTGCTCGGGCTGTGAAGGAAAGCATACAATATGGACTCCCAAATTTCTAAAAAAAGTTCAGTCTTACATTCAACTCTCAGACGCCTGTTTTCAGATGAACATACGACTATGGTCGCACTGGGTCTTTTTGTGGGGGTGGCGGGTGGTTATGGAGCTGTTGGGTTTCGCTATCTTATAAACTTCATCCAGACGATTGCGTATGGCTCACCGGATGAATTGCTTGACGTAGTTACATCGTTCTCTTGGTATTGGCGGCTTCTCATTCCGGCCCTTGGCGGATTGATTGTGGGGCCAATCGTTTATTTTTATGCCCGCGAAGCTAAGGGACACGGCGTTCCGGAAGTCATGTACGCCGTTGCCCTTAAACAGGGAATCATAAGAATGCGGATCGTGTTTATTAAAGCCTTTGTATCCGCGGTTTGTATCGCAACAGGCGGTTCAGTCGGACGAGAGGGGCCCATCGTTCAAATAGGATCCGCAGTAGGTTCGTCTTTGGGGCAACTGTTCAAGGTTTCGGGCGATCGAATCAGGATCATGGTCGGTTGCGGTGCTGCTGCCGGTATTGCAGCCACTTTCAACGCCCCTATTGCCGGTTCCATTTTTGCCCTTGAAATTATTCTCGGTGAATTTGGAATTGCCGCATTTAGCCCCATCATTATATCGGCCGTCTCGGCCACGGCTATTTCACGGCATTATCTCGGGGATGTCCCTGCATTTATTCTCCCTGAATATATCCTGCACAGCCCCCTGGAATTTCCTTTGTATGCTATTTTGGGTGTCCTTTGCGCCCTGGTCGCCGTAGGTTTCACTCTATTCCTCTATCGCACCGAAGATGCCTGGGACGCCATTAAGTTTCCTGAATATCTCAAGGCTGTTATAGGGGGATTGATGATGGGAGCGTTAGGGCTTGCTTTTCCCCAGGTATTAGGAGTCGGTTACGGTGGTATCGATCTGGCTCTTATGCTAAAGCTGTCCTGGTGGTTCATGGGTCTTCTGGTTCTCTTTAAAATTCTGGCCACAGCGATTACGATCGGATCAGGAGGTTCCGGCGGTATTTTCGCTCCTTCGCTTTTCATGGGCGCCATGGCGGGAGGCGCTTTTGGGTTGATCGTTAACGAACTCTTTCCGACCATCGTACTCTCGCCCGGAGCTTATGCTGTTGTCGGCATGGGGGCGGTTGTTGCTGCAACCACGCATGGGCCCTTACAAGCGATATTGATTATTTTTGAGATGACCGGTGACTACAAAATTATCCTTCCGCTTATGATTACATGCATCATCAGCACCCTGGTTGCCAGACGGTTATGTGGTGAATCCATTTATACCTTTAAACTGATAAGACGAGGGATAAATATCAGGGAGGGCAAGGAGGTTAATATATTAGCTTCAATGCCAGTAAAAAATGTGATGTATCACACGGTAGAAATCGTTCCGGAGCATCTGCCCCTGAAAATGTTTGCCGAAAATCTTCCCAAAAGCAGATCCAACAATTTCGTGGTGGTGAATAAAAAGGAGGAAATGACTGGTGTGCTTACATTTCTTGATTATTATAACGCCTTGTTTGTCGAAAAAATTGATGAACAGATGACCGTCAGGGATATTATGACGCCGGACCCGATTACCGTGTCGATAGAGGATAATCTGAACACCGCTTTTGAAAAAATCACTTCGGATGATTTCGCTATCCTTCCCGTTGTGTCACCGGACGAACCTTTGAAATTATTAGGCGTCCTGACGCGCCGGGATATCCTGGAAGCTTACGATCAGGCTGTGATTAAAAAAGCGATTACTTGAATGCCGGGTTTTAGATTTCAGTGTTCAGCAGCAACACCCTAACATTGGAAACCGAAATACCAAGGAAAAAATGTAAACTGACTTTGTAATAAGGAGGAATAACCATGACGGCACCATTCATTATGCTGGTTGATGATGAGGTTCCTTTTGTGGAAACCATAGCCAAGCGCCTGGGAAAAAGAAACATTAAGACCATTTCGGCCTTTAGCGGGGAAGAAGGCCTTGAAACATTGAAAAAGAACGATACGCTTGATGTCGTTGTTCTGGATGTCAAAATGCCGGGAATGGATGGGCTGGAGACGCTCAAAAAAATTAAAAAAGCATCTCCCTTGACTGAGGTCATCATGTTGACCGGACACGCCACGATGGAATCGGCCATTGATGGCATGAAATTAGGGGCTTATGATTATTTGATGAAACCATGTGATATTGAAGAATTGGTCAGTAAAGTAGAGTCGGCGGCCCAAAAAAAACGTGAGCATGAAAAAAAAATTGAGGAAGCTTTGAAACAGGAAACTTTGTCAAAATATGGTCCTTTCTACTACGCTTAGTTTTTTTGTACACAATGGCAGTTATATCAAATGATTTGAGGAACCAGAAGGAGGCAATAAAATGAACTTTACAGCTATTGTCGAACATTGTAAAGATACGGGACTATATGTAGGCTATGTGCCAAATTTTGCAGGAGCGCATTCACAAGCAGAGACTTTGGATGAGCTCTATAAAAACTTAAAAGAAGTTATCGAAATGATGCTTGAGGACGGAGAACCTCCTCTGGAATCTGAGTTTGTTGGAACTCAACAGATAGCAGTGGCTTAATGTCTCAAACACCTTCACTAAAACCGCAAAAGGTAACTCGATTACTTGAAATACTGGGTTTCCAGGAAGCACGGCAACGTGGTTCTCATAAGCAGTATCGTCATACAGACGGAAGAGTAACTACTGTTTCTTTTCATAAGGGTAGAGATATTTCGCCAATTCTATTGCAAAAAATTGCAAAAGATATAGGGCTTTGTGTTGATGAACTGTTAAATGCGAAATAACCTTGCCTTACAAGTCGCCATTGGCACCCTATATTCCAGATTGATGTAAGAGCGTCCGTGAGAGAATGTTCCAGTGCCGGATTGTTGAAACGAGAATAACGATAATAAAAAATTAAATACACAGTTATACCAGAACAACAGTAAGGGAGAATATTTATGACAGAACCATACATTATGTTAGTGGATGATGAAGTAACTTATGTCAAAGCCATGGCCGAACGGCTGAACAATAGAAACATTAAGACCATTACGGCCTTTAGCGGGGCCGAAGGACTCGAAAAACTGAAATCAAATCAAAATCTTGACGTCATTGTTCTGGATGTCATGATGCCGGGCATGGACGGGCATGAAACGTTAAAGGAAATTAAAAAGACAACTCCCATGACAGAAGTTATCTTGCTTACCGGACATGCTACGATGGAGTCAGCCATTGAAGGCATGAAACAGGGAGCTTTTGATTATCTGATGAAACCGTTTGATATTGAACTGCTTGTCGGCAAAGTGAAGGCAGCGGCCAAAAAAAAACATGAGCATGAAAAAAAGATTGAGGAAGCTTTGAAACAGGAAACCTTGTCAAAATATGGCCCTTTCTATTACGCTTAAATTTTGTCCGGCAGCACCCAAATTCAAAACATAAATCGTAATCATGAAACTTAAGGAAAAAATACAACAGCATTTGAATAGGGCCTTCGGGCCTCAGCAATCGCAAAAAATCGTTCATGGCGGTAAATGGGTTTTCTATTTTGTTGCTATTGGAATCATTGCAGGGCTCGGATCCGTCTTGTTTCATACGCTGTGTGTGTTGGGCAGTCATTATTTTATGGATTTTATAGCCGGATACCGCCCACCCTCGCCAGCCGGTGAACATCATTTTTTGCTTCCTACCCATACACCTTTCAACCGTTGGATATTACTATTTTTGCCGGCTATCGGTGGGATTTTTAGCGGATGGTTGGTGTATACGTTTGCTCCTGAAGCGGAAGGGCACGGAACCGACGCCGCTATTGAGGCCTATCATCACAAGGGCGGTTTTATCCGCGGCCGTGTGCCTATTATCAAAACCATCGCCTCGGCCATTACATTAACAACCGGCGGTTCAGGCGGCAGGGAAGGCCCGATTGCGCAAATCGGAGCCGGTTTCGGGTCTTTTCTGGCCACCAAATTAAATCTCACCTCACGGGAACGGCGCATTATGATGGCTGCGGGAATCAGCGCCGGCGTGGGAAGTATCTTCCGGGCGCCCTTGGCGGGCGCCTTGTTCGCGGCCGAAGTGCTGTACAAAGACCCTGAAATCGAATCCGAAATTATTATCCCGGCCGGGATTTCATCGGTAGTGGCTTATTGCGTGTTTTGCCTGTTTTTTGGATGGGGAACATTGTTTGACTCCCCTGATTTTAAATTTCAAAATCCGGTTGAACTAGGTCCCTATATCGTGCTGGCGTTTGTGTTGGTGGCCACAGGTGTATTCTATGTCAAAGCATTTTACGGCGTTTCAAGACTTTTCAAGGCTTTTAATGTCCCCAATCACATCAAACCGGCCATCGGCGGGCTTTGCACAGGGATCATCGGGTTTTTTCTACCTCAAACGCTGGCGTTCGGATATGGTTTTGCCCAAGGCGCGATCAACAATGAACTGACCATCCCCTTTCTGTTTTTACTGGCCGTCGGCAAAGTAATGACCACTTCTTTTTCCATCGGATCCGGCGGCAGCGGCGGCGTGTTCGGGCCTTCGGTGGTCATCGGGGGAGCTATGGGAGGGGTGGTCGGCAAGATTTTCCATTACCTGATGCCTGGTATCGTCACTCAACCGGGAGCCTTTGTCATCGTCGGTATGGCCGGTTTTTTCACGGCAGTTTCCAACACCCCCATTTCGACCATCATATTTGTCAGTGAAATGACCAATTCTTACCATCTCCTGCTTCCGAGCCTGTTGGTATGTTCTCTTACGTATCTCCTCGGCAGTAGATGGACCATCTATGAAAAACAGGTTCAAAACAAAGTGGCTTCACCCGCCCACACCGGCGAATTTTTTGTAGATATCCTGCAGGATATCCATGTACATGACCTCGTTGATTCGGTGTATAAGGTGGAAACCGTACCGTACCATTACAGCTTTTCCGATTTTAAAAAGTTTTTTAGCGAGACTGGCCAACATTACTTTCCGGTGGTGAATAAGGAAAAGCGGCTCGTACAGATATTTTCCATTAACGATATCCGCGGGATATTATTTAAACCGGAGTTAAACGACGTCATACGCATGATAGATATTGGAAATTCGGAGATTATTTCCACTACTTTTGAAGAAAATTTGAATTCTGTTCTGAATAAATTTACGATGAAAAATATCGACAGCCTGCCGGTGGTGCAAAGCGATGATCCTGGTATCTTGCTCGGAATGCTCAATCGTCGGGCAGTGATCGCTTTGTACAACGCAAAAGTCAGTGATATGAAAGGCCGGACGAAAACAACGGACAGTAGTGTTAAAGAGGAAATCACCATCAAATCTCCATCCGTAATGCTAGTGGATGATGAAGTTGCGTATGTGAAAGCTGTTGCCAAACGGTTGGAACGAAGAAATATCAAGACCATTCAGGCTTTTAACGGCGCTGAATGTGTGGCTAAACTAAAAACGAATATAAAGCCGGATGTTATTATCCTGGATGTCAAAATGCCGGGTATGGACGGACTGGAGACGCTCAAAGAAATTAATAAAATAGCTCCGCTGACTGAAGTCATTATGCTAACTGGACATACCAAGCTTGAATCGGCAACGACTTTGATGGAACTGGGGGCGTTTGATTATTTGACCAAACCGTTTGATATTGAACAGCTTGTCAGCAAAGTGAAAGTAGCTGCCAGGAAAAAATGGACGCAGGAAAATAAAATAAAAGCAGTTTTGAAAAAGAAAACTTTATCATAATTGAGATATCATAATGACCCGGAATTAAATTCCCCCAGACCGTATTACCGTTTATTCAACCCTTTTACCGATCAGCGCTACGGGAGTTTCATAGAGCCGCCCATTGAGGGTGGCAGTTCTGTCTTTGACCACCTTGCGACGGGCAATCGTCCGGAAATAATCCATGAGGTCAGAAGGCGCCCTTCTGGTGCATCAGAGGTTTTTTGTGAAGCCGGTCTGAAGGGCTTGAACGAGCAGAGCCGTGTTTACGGCAATGGTAATCGTTATCTGGCCATTGGCAAAGTCCGCAGTTGTGGAAGGCTCTGCCTGCTGAAACGTCGTCTTGCGCAGGAGGCAGAGCCTCAGATTATCCGTTACGAGGCGGAGCCTCGTAACGAGCGGAAAACCGCACTTTATCTCTATTTTGATTAAAGTATTCTCTTAGCGGTGCGGTTGAATTCGCTGAAAACTCAATCATATTCAGTCCTTCTATTTTTGGTTAACACCTGTAGATTAATTGATAAACGGGTTGATTGCACCACCATTTGCTGATTTTGCTTCGTTCACCACCTGGTGAACATCACTGAGGCATCATTTCCCCTTAGGGTTCTTTTCAGCACAACTGCATCCCCCGGATTTTTTTTCAGTAATTAGTTTTTCCATAATTAAAGATTTTCCGTTTTTATGATA
>JAOZRC010000898.1 GCA_029940345.1 Desulfobacterales bacterium | reverse complement strand
AATCATAGCCTTCATTGAGGGGATATGACTTCGTCTATTTATATTTCACGTAAACAAAACCTTAATTTTAAAGGGTTTGCGCTTTTTCCAAAATGGCCAAAGTCGAGTAGCAGGTAGTTTATTTATTGGGAATTCCCTAATTTGAAATAATCACCCAATTTAAACCCGATCATATCCTTGACATTTTAGTGTCAAAAATGTACCGGGCGGCACCTGAACACCCCAACCTATACCTATTCCATTGGCATTGACATTGGATGTGTACTATTATGAATTTCTAATATCAGAAAGGAAACCGGTTTTCAAGACTTTTCAATAAAGATAATAGGTCAGATTTGGCAGGTTGGTATGGAGGGCCTTGTTATTCATACGGCGTGCCACCGATAATATTTCCCACAAATCCGCGAAGAACCGAAAAATTTATCAGTACATTGGAAAATTGGTAGGAACAAATTTTGAATAATTTTTTTGAGAGGATAATTAACGGATTGATTATCTGAAAGACCATACTTGGACACCATCGCCAATCAGACGTCTGGCCTGCCCAACAAGATAGAGCGGCAGAGATATAAGCATGAAAGGGACTTTGTCTTTGCCTGCTATACTTGTTTCTTGCCGGGAACAAGATGGCGGCATGGCATTGAACCTGAGCGCGACCGGGGCTTTTTTCTCCGCTACAAAAACTTGCAGCGATTTCAAGGTACCGGTCTTGGCGGCCTTTACTTCAACCGGCACAACCTTGTCTTCGTGTGTGATCAGGTAATCCACTTCGGCATTGGAACTTTTCTGTTCCCGGTTCCAATAAAAGAGCTGCGGTTTTTCATAGCCAGGCCCGTCATATAAAAGATGCTGGCCAATAAATTGTTCAGCCAGCGCACCTTTGTTCACAATGAGCAGATCATCTGCCATTTCCAAACCTGGCAGACTGAGTCCCAGTGAAGTTGAAACCAGCCCGGTCCAGAAAAAGAGGCTTGAAATCGCGTTCTTTGGCCTCGGCCCCCAGAGGTACGCTATTTCCGGCACTGTGTCTGACTCGGTAAATGACCCGCGCCATTTCCAACAGGTGCAGGCTATCGGCAAGCTCCCGTGACCGCTCATCAGGGTCAAGCTGTACATATTTAAGTTTATTACCAATCAGGGCTGGTATCCACCTGAAGACCATGCGTAATCTTTGCGGATAAATGCGTTTGCGGTATTTACTGAAATCATCTTCGTAGGTTTGCAGGATGAGCGTATGTTCACGATTCGCCTCGGCTGGTTTTTCGGAATGGAAGTACCATGCAACCGCAGCAGGCATTCCTCCGACAATCCAGTAAAGTTTTAAAAAGTTCAACAGGGAAAGATGAATAGACTCAGGAATGGTATCATACAGTGAGTAATCATTTAAAAACGTTGTCATTCTCTCCTGACCCGCCGCCAGGGCACTGGTTCAGTTGAATAGGTAAAAAAGAAGCACATTGGTAGATTATGCCTGTTAAAACAATTGTTTAAATCAATTATGCCGGTTTGTATAAACCGCTGTAACCTATTGATATGATTGAATCACCTATTCAACTGAACCAGTGCCCCGGCTGTGGTTTACCGGGGTTTGCATTAGGCAGTTAACAAATAACTTTGGTTGTTTCCTTTCCGGACAACAGCCAAGGCCATTTTGAAGTTAAGTTCAAAACAGCCAGAAAAATAAGTCCGCTTATGCCTGCTTTCTGGTAAAGCGGCCGATTCCGCTTTCCGAGGCTGCATCCCTCAAATACCTTTAATAAACGGTAATAGTTCACCGCGAAGACGCAGATTGGGCATCCTTCATTCATCAGTTAACACTCTGTCCCGTTAGGGATATAATATCTATAGAAAAAGGCTTATGCGGTAAATTTTCTTTATCACGATTATAACCCCATTCAATAAAGTCGATATTTGAAGAATAGCTTGAAATTGAGGTGATATTGTAATACACGCCATTTAACGGCTTTAAATGTTCTATCCATTTACATATAAAATCAATCTGTTGGACTTGAGAACGTCCCAACTCATCGCATAATCGGGAAATTTTGCCAGTTTCCTACATATAAATTTAGTAATAATTATATGGTTTGATTATAAGACCTGCATTGGGAAATAACCATACCCCAAAAGAAGTAAAAATGGGTATCAGCGGATTGATTTTACACTTTCAGGAGGGAAGAAATAATAAAGGATATAATATTATGAGCCTGGTTTAAAAAAATTCAACTCATATGCTTTTAGAACAGCATGCT
>JAOZRC010000897.1 GCA_029940345.1 Desulfobacterales bacterium | reverse complement strand
CAGAATCATGGCGGTAGCTTTTAGAGGACAGCGTTCATAACAACTACGGCAGACCAGAAAGCCGCTCCAGGTGGTACACTTGCCACGATCCAGCTTGTTAAGCCCATGCGGGATGCTTCGATGGGAACGTCTTCAAGCGCATCGGAAGGACAGATCGCGCTGCAACGCATACAGAGATGGCAGGCCGCTGCGACCGGATTGATTTCGGGGTGCCGGAAACGAACGGATTTAATCCGGTTTTCATACGAATACGGTCAAAAATGCAGACCTGGGCGCATTGCAGGCAGCGCGCCAGGAACTCTTTTTCAGGACGAGCACCCGGAGGTCTCAAAAACAGGGACATGCGTCAACCTTCATCTTCATCTTCCTCCGCATATTCATCGTCATCCCCGGAATCATCAAAGTCCCCAGGATCCTCTTGCATATTATCCAGTTCATCTTCGATGGTCACATACGTGGTGTAGATCGCCAAAACGCCTTCAATATCCTTGATGCGATTCACCTTGTTCTCAAGTTTCCCGGAAGGTGCCTCGGCAACCACCACAACAAACCGATTCTGGTGGATGCCGTGGCTGGTCATTTCAGGCATCTTTTTGATTTTCGCTTCAACTGTTTTGATGTGTTCACTTAACGTGTGAACTAAAAGTCCGGCAATCGCCATAATTTATACCTTTATCACTTTCGTCGCACAGATTTTGTACTCAGGCTGCTTGGAGCCCGGGTCAAAGGCGTTTAAGGTCAGTTTGTTAATTAACAGATTTACATCATACCACCTGGGACGGCAGACATCGCTTACGTGAGCCTTAAAAACCATCTTATCGCGGCGCGTTTCCAGTTTGACATTATCGCCATTTTGGATGCCCATTTTTTTGGCATCCTCATTGTTAATTTCTACACACGCTTCGGGAAAAGACTTTTTCAATTCCGGCACCTTCATGGTCGTGGTGCCCGTATGCCAGTGGTCAATAACGCGGTGCTATGATCAACACCTTGAAAGGTGATTTATTTTGTGCTGCCTCCGCGATTTTTTCCTATCCTTTCAAAAGTAAAGTGTGTTATAGGTTTTGGGTTGTAAATCATTACGATATAATTTAGTTGTGAAATGTTATTGGCATTTTTTGCACTGAAACGTGGAAGCTGATATTCAAAGGGTGATCAAATATATTCCTAATTTATATTGTTCCCCTTTTAACATAATTAAGTGTAAAGATGTTGTTAATATTTGTAACGATTTTGTAAAGAATGAAAAACCTATTGTAGAATATGGCCTCATGGTGCAGTTAAAATTAAGATTAAATCATCAGATCGTTGACGGATGCAATTGTATTATAATTAGCGAGGCCATAATTGGTGATTTTTAATCTTATTCAAATCTGATGGCATAGGCTTCAGTCTTTAGCGTAAACGTCCTGACACCTGAACACTGACACCTTAAGCGTATGTTTGGATAATACCATATTATGGCCTTCTCAAGTATATATCAATCCTTTCTTACGATTAATCCTTGTAGTTTCAGGAGGGCAATTGTATGAAAGTTCAGTTTTCGTATCTTATTCCAAAGAAAGACCCCCATTAGGAGTCGCCAATAATATGCCAAATAAACAACATGAAAGCTCATCACCGCCGATTGTCACCATTGTGGGCAATTCCGGTTCAGGCAAAACCACCTTAATTGAAAAACTGATTGTCGAGCTAAAACGGAGGGGGCTCAAAATCGGAACCATCAAACATGATGTCCACGGCTTCGAGATGGATAAGCCTGGCAAAGACAGTTGGCGACATAAGCAAGCTGGCGCAGTGACAACCATCATAACGTCGCCTCGCCAAATCGGAATGGTTAAAGATGTTGACCATGATCATACGCCAGATGAACTGGCGTCTTTTTTTACTGAAGTGGATTTGATTTTGTGCGAAGGATTCAAACGCCTGCCGTTTCCGAAAATGGAAATATTCAGACCCGAAATTCATTCATCCCGTTTATGCACGGATGATAAGCATCTGCTGGCTGTCATCAGTAACGTGGCGGAACGAGGACATGATACACCGCCCTGTTTCGGGCTGAACGCTGTTCAAGAGATCGCAACGTTTCTTATTGAGCATTTTTCATTGACACCATAAAACGCCAGTTTTGCTGGATATTTGTTTTAGAGCCTGTTACAAACTAGGGGAACTAAGCGAAAATATATCGATAATTTTTGGCATCCTTCATATCAGGCTAAAAGTAGTTTACACTTTTTCGATATGTTCATTTA
>JAOZRC010000209.1 GCA_029940345.1 Desulfobacterales bacterium | reverse complement strand
AGAAGCCGGCCATCGGTGTCGAACTTTACAATCAGGTCGGTCTGGTTTTCCACCAGGATTCGGTATTTTTCTTCGCTCTCTTGCAGTTCCCGCTCGGTATGCATGCGTTCGGCGATTTCATGGTTCAGGTCATCCAGCATTTGTTGCAGTTGCCCGGCCATCTGGTTGAACGACCTTGTCAACGCGCTGATCTCACCCAGCCGGCTGTCATCGCGGATCGCTTTCGTCCATTCACCTTTGGCCAAGGACTGCGAAGAGGTCTGGAGCCGCCGAATGGGCCTGTTGATCATACGGGCTGTGAAAACGCTGATGATGACTGCAATCATCAAAGTGAGGACAATGAAAAAAGCGGTTACGCGATTATTGGCCTTGATTTGATTCATAAAATCCGCTTCGGGAATGACCACTACGATCAGCCAGTCCAGACCATATTGATCCGACACCGGCAAGACTTGCAGAAATTGACGCCGCCCATCGATTCCAAATTCGATGTGTTGCACAGCGGTAATGTTATGATAGCCGCCTGGCCGCTTGCTCAACGCCTCGGCCGCGTGCCTGATCATGGGGATCACGCTCTCGCCGGCATGAAGACGTTTTTGTGGTTCGGTCCCTCCCGGTTCGGTGAACGGTTTTTCATCGGTTGAGGAAGCGATCAACAATCCCGATCTCTCAATGATAAACGCCTGGCCCGTTTCACCAATGGAGAGATTCTGTAAAAAGTGGCTGACGTGGGAGAGAAAAATATCCGTGGAAACAACACCCAGGAGCTTTTGTTGCTCGTTATATACGGGACGGCTGGCCGCGACAGCCATATCCTGCCCCGTGAACAGGATGTAGACCGGGCTCCAGACAGCGGCACCTTTTTCCACAGCGCCGGCATACCATTGGCGCGTCCGGGCATCAAAATTCTTAACAGTCACCAACAGGTCAGTGCGGTTTCCCAGGCTGTCCGTAGCGTATTTTTTAAACGGGCCGCTTGTGAATCCGTCCGTTACGATAATATACCGGGAATCCGTGGCCCCTTCACGACCGCTGTTCACGAGGCCGCCTTGAGTATTGCCGAAATAGATACTGGTGACCGACTTGAAAATCCGGACCTGTCGCCAAAAATGGCGCTCCAGCGCGGTTGGGTCATTTGCGTCGGGCAATCCCTGATATATGGCGTCAGCGTTGACCATACAGATTTGATGAGGCGTGTTTAAAAAAGTGTGCAGGTGGTCATCAATACGTTGGGTAATCTCATTTCGCAGCCGAAATGCCACATCATTGACCGCCTTTTGCCCATTGCGAAATGAAAGGAATCCCACCAATCCGACTGCTAAAACCGTCAGTATGATAAATGGCGCAATCAGCGGGATAATAAGCGGGATGTTGTCAAAAAGCCTGCCTGAAAATCGTATTGACATTGTGTCTCCTTATCTAAGGGATTTCCAAAAAAATAATATACCCAAAATGTAGGGTGGGTGGAGTGTAACGGAATCCACCGCATATCCGTAAATGGTGGGTTCCGTTACACTCCACCCACCCTACAACATTACGAATAGTGGGTAGTTTATTTATTTGGAATTCCCTAATTCGGGGTCGCCCAAGCTACCATACTGTAATTCTTTCGCTTTTTGATTTTTTATATATTCCATTTATTTTAAATTCAGTGGCTTAGATTGTTCCGACCCCAATAGTGTTTTAATATTCGCCAGCACCTTGAGCGCTTCCTTATAATCGAACCCGTTGATGTGTTGTTCAAGCAAATCAATCAGGCCTTGAAACTGGGGAGTGCCTAAGTATTCCTTCAGGATATCCGGATACTTTGAAGCGTCGATATTATTTTCCCGGAGCAAGACGGCCAGCTTAGATAAAAGAGGCTCCGCTTTGAAGATATCCACAGTTCCGCCCTGTTTTGGCTGTGATAAGATTTGAGATGATTGAGGCTTTTCCAGTTTTTTTACGGATTGTAACACCCGATTTAGCGCTTTTTCAAATTTATCAAGCAACGCGTCGGCCTCAAGCTTATCCTGACTGATACCCGATTCCAGTTCCTGGGTTACATGATATAGCTGTATAGCTCCCATATTCCCGGCCTCTCCTTTAAGCCTGTGTAAGAGTTGAGCGAGATATGCGGTTCTCTCTTTGAATAGCGCTTCTTTGACGGCATCGGCGGTATCGGCGTAATCATCGCAAAATTCGTAAAGCATTTTCAGGTATAATTTTTGGTTGCCAGCCAGGCGCCTCAACCCGGATTCCACATCAACACCCGGCAAATTGATTTCCATTGTGGACAAACTGCTCCCGGCAATTATATTTTCTTCATTTTTTCGCCCCCGATCAGCGCTATCCGTAAAAAGGTTACGGTTTAGCGACATCTCCGGGCGAGGTTTTATCCACTTGACCAAAACCGCAAACAATTTTTCCGGATCAATGGGCTTGCACACATATTCGTTCATGCCAGCTTCCAGACATCTGTCACGTACCCCGTCCGCGGATTGGGCCGTCATGGCAATGATGGGAAAATTTACTGATTGCTGATCGTTAAGTGTTGATTGTTGATTTTTTATCTGTCTTGTGGTTTCATAGCCGTCTATTCCCGGCATCCTGATATCCATGAGCACCAAATCGAATTGCGTTTTCCGGACAACCGCAATCGCTTCGTTTCCATTCGACGCGATAACAACACTAAAACCAACTTGCTCCAGTATTTCCCTGGCAACCTGTTGGTTGATCAGACTATCTTCAACCAGGAGAATCCTTGCTCCCCTGATGCGTTGCAGCGCCTCGGAATTTTCTACTTTTCTTCGCGAAATCTTGCAGTTTTTAATGACTTTTTGTCCAAAAAGTGCCATGATGGCGTCGAACAGAACAAACTGATTGACTGGTTTGACCAGCACTGTACCCGCTATTTCATGTTTGGCCTGCTCTACTATCCCTTCCTCGTATGCGGACAACATAATTATTTTAGGTGTGCCGAACTGTTGCGGATTCGCTCTAATCTGTTTTGCGGTCTCCATACAATCTATGTCCGCCGTGTTGCAGTCCATGATAACCAGATCGTATGGTTTGTTCGTGGCCTCTTTTTCCAATTCAATACGTATTTCCCTGCTGGAATCGGCTGTATCGACTACAAAAGAAAGCTTTAAAAGAAAATCTTCTAAAAGGTCTTTTGAGACCCGATTGTCATCTGCAATCAACGTTTTCGTTCCCTGCAAAGCCGATTGGTGAAGAGGAGATAGTTTTCTCTTTTTTTTTGGGCACCCGAATTCCGCTGTAAATGCAAAAAGGCTTCCCCGGCCCGGTTCGCTTTCCACGTTGATTTCACCGCCCATCATTTCTACCAGTTGTTTGCAGATAACCAGCCCCAGTCCGCTGCCCCCGTATTTACGGGTCATTGAACTGTCAGCCTGAGAAAAAGGTTGAAAAAGTTTGGAAAGTTCCTCACTGCTGATACCGATACCCGTATCTTTCACAGCAAAGCGGAGCAACACTGTATCTTCATGTGTTTTCAGCAGTTTCGTTGAAATGATAATTTCACCGGTTTGGGTGAATTTCACTGCATTGTTGGCCAAGTTGATGAGTACTTGGCCGAGTCGCAGGGAATCGCCGATCAAAAAACGGGGTGTATCAGGTTCAATTGCGAACAAAAACGCGATTCTTTTTTCAGCCGCTTTGGCACCGACGAGATCGGAAAGGTTGTTCAAAACATCACTTAAATTGAAATCCGCATATTCCATTTTCAAACGGCCTGCTTCAATTTTGGAAAAATCAAGGATATCATTGATAATACTTAAAAGAATTTGAGATGAGGTCCGGATCTTGCGCACGTAATCACGCTGTTGGTCTGTAAGTTTTGTGCGAAGGGCAAGATAGCTCAGTCCGAGGATAGCATTCATCGGTGTACGGATCTCATGGCTCATTAAAGCTAAAAACTCGGATTTGGCTTTGGTGGCGGATTCGGCGGTCTCCCTGGCAATCAGATTGTCATGCATGGCCTGCTGCAAGGCCTTTTCCGAACGTCTGAGCCTCAGATGTGTACTGACCCTTGCCATGAGTTCCTCTTTGTGGATGGGTTTAGTCGTATAATCCACCGCACCCATTTGAAACCCTCGAACAATATCTTCGGTTTCGGATTTAGCACTTAAAAAAATAACCGGGATATCTCGTGTTTGCGGAGATGCCTTTAATTTTTGGCACACTTCAAATCCGTCCATTTCTGGCATCATTATATCCAGTAAAATTAAATCCGGCGTTCTTTTATTGGCAAAGTTCAACGCTTCGGCTCCGCTTGTGGCCACGGCCGTTTTATACTTAGCCCTGATAAAGCCTCCCAATACCTGCAGGTTCTTCGGATTGTCATCTACCAATAAGATTAGTTGTTTCATTTTATTATCTGTTTCTTTGAGAGGTGTAAGTACTTATATCAATTTTTTGAGGGGTCGGTATTAGGGCTGATCGCCTCATTAACCGTTTCAGTGATCAGCATTGACGCCTGGCTGACCGCATCGCTGATCCGTTTGGTTTTGATAGATATATCAGCGTCATTTTGGTTGGAAATGCGTATGAGTTCATTGTTAAGTAAAATAGTACTGAGAGTGTTCATTACAGTTAACAGGTTGTCGATATTCGCACGGTTCAGGTCACCGCGCTGCACCATTTCACACACCGGGTCTTCCGCTGTTTTTTTTTGCAGGAAGGCTGCCGCCATTTGTGGCAGAGTGATTTCCCTGGCAACATGCATGCACCCGATCAGCGTGCCGTTGTCATCAAATCGCGGGAAAAGATTCATCAAGAATGTTTTGCCAAGCGTTTCATTAACAATTCTGAGAGGTTTCGCTGCCGAGCTGGACAGTTCCGCGATTTCAGGGCAGTTGTCGCACGGTTTCGAGGCGCCAAAGAAAACCTCATAGCAATATTTACCCACCAGTTCATCGGCGCTCTTTTGAAGAATGCGGCAAGCCGTTTTATTCGCCCGAACAATTCGCTTTTTAACATCCAGAACCGTAACAATATCATCGACAACGTCCAGCGTTTGTTCCAATTCCAATTTAACTTGTTGCGCTTCCATTTCGGCCAATTGGTGATCCATCACTTGTTGTTCAAGCCACTTAATGGATTCGTTAAATTTCAGGGCTTCTTTTTTGCGGTGATCTGACTGTCTTTTTAATTCCAGATGAATGGCTATTCGGGTTTTGGTAATCGAAAGCTTAATAGGCTTGGCGATGTAATCCACGGCACCGGCTTCGAGTCCCTTTTGTTCATCACTGATATCAGCCATTGAAGTGACGAAAATAACCGGTATATGACGCGTCTGTTTATTTGCCTTTAATTGCCGGCAAACTTCGGGCCCTAGCATGTCCGGCATCATAACGTCCAAGAGGATTAGGTCCGGATTCGCTTCAAGAGCCAAGCGAAGAGTTTCCTTGCCGCCGTTTGCGGTAATGATCGAATATTCGTCTTCCAGCATCATTTTAAGAAGATCCCGGTGAGCTTCCTCATCATCTGCGACAAGGATTAGAAAGCTTTTGGTATTGATCAAATTCTTTCCCAGGGCGTTATTTCGAAATTCCGGAAGCGGAACCAATTCTTGACAAAACTGGCATTCAATATGGCTTTTCTTTTTGTTTAATGTATCTAAATCAATTGTATTTCTTCCACCGCACTCTTCACAAAAAAAAGCAATCATGGTTATTCCTCTTTGACCCTTAAAGTTAAAAATCAGCTCCTATTCATCTTCACAGTTACAAGTTTTAAGTGTTAAATTGTTACGTAACCCATTGAATTAATTTAAACTGGTAAATTAGATATCATATTGATGGTTTCGATGATTTCAGTAACTTGTAAGAACTTATGACTGACAGGGTGCAATTCAATAATTTAGATATCAGAAACATATGTTTTTAATTTATCAAAATATCGATTAATTTCAATGACTTGCAAAAACATGCTTTTAATTTATACGATTTAGTAAAACACAGTAAAATCAACAAGTTAATAAATTATTATGGGAGATTTTTCAAAAAATCTAAATTATTGAACTGCACCCTGACTGACAAGCATTCTTAATGAACCAATTACTATTTTTAGTTTACTGTTAATAAATTATCAACTGTTGATTTAGCTTTTATCAAGAAATCACAAAATATACCAAGTAACGGGGACGAAATAACTTCCCCATTCCGGAGTGCAAATGGGGGCTACCAGCATAAGCTGGGACACTAAATGCAGTCGTAGGTTAGATTGAGGAACGAAACCCAACGAATACAGCCCGATGTTGAGTTTCGTTCCTCAACCCAACCTACGACCGTCCCGTCTTATGTGGGTAGCCAAAATGGGTAAGTTATTTTGTCCCCATTCCCAAGTAGAACAGTATCCTGTTCATATCGTATGATATTTGGAAATGCAAAAGATGTACCACTATTGTACTGATTGATCAATAGACGTTCAGATAATCAATTTCACTGCGTTATCGTAACCGTTCACTCCCCCCTACGTTCAAACTAACGCGGGACAGCTTCCCGCGCTACAAACTCACGCATGGCGCGATTATGTAGAGCGGAAAGCCGTTCCGCTTAAGGAGGGAGTGAACGGTTACGCTTTATCAGTGGAAGACATACTGTTGTGCATGCCTGATCATGGGTGCATTCCCAAAATGGCATAAAAATTTCGACCTGTGAGGTTAGCGCTGAAAGCGCGTACTACTAGAGCCCAGGGCATCGCCCTGGGTCTGGATATATTGTATTATCAGCCCTGAAAGGGCGGGCTGGCGATCTTTCCACTGCCTTTTCACACTAGCCCGCCCTTTCAGGGCTAATGGTCACATAATAACGGTCCCAGGGCGATGCCCTGAGCTTTAAAAGTTCGCCCTTTCAGGGCTTTTTTTCATTAATCAGCATTGACTATTATAACTGACTGATATTTTTGATCGAAACAATATTGTCACCTTCGAAATTAGCTGATTACTGCCATTTGGGGAATGCACCCCCTGATCATAGCCTTTGGCCGCTCCCTATCCTCGTGCCAAATCTTAAACTTTTATTACTCTGACTTGTCATTTTAAGTGCTATATAAACGAAAGGAGGTGCTGGGGTAGGGTGTTAGGGGAGTTGTAGGAAAGAATGGTCTGCCCTTGCCGGCTTATGTTTCCAAGAAAAGGTGGGGTTTTAGGCTGCTTTGCCGTTTCGATGGCTGGCACTAAAGTCGAGGAAATGATAAATGCCCGTTATGCGTTCCCACGCAGAAGCATGGGAACGCCATTATGATGTGGATAATTGACGAGATTGCTTGTAACCGTTCACTCTCGCATGAGCGGAACGGCTTTCCGCTTTACATGAATCGTAACTGTGCGTGAGTGTCTGGCGTGGGAAGCTATCCCGCGTTTGTTTGCACATAGGGGAGTGAACGGTTACGATTGCTTGGCCGCAATAATCGAAAAATAAAAAGTTTTTAGTCTCCTTGCTCCGCCCTGATATCGTCAAAGATTGATTCAATACCTAACTTATGTTTGGCTTCTTCTTGAGCAAGCGCTTTAAATAACCGGATACAAGCATCATTTTCGGTTTTGCCCGCCAGTTCGTTGTATAGATTGAGAGACTTTTCCTCGCGCTTCATGGCTAACAATAAGATGTCCTCGTAGGGCATACCCGACTTGTATGAAATTTCCGTCATATAGTCACTACGCTTTATATCAGGAATCCATTTGTATTCATAGGAAGCGATTTTTTCCTTATCGCTGCTGAAATCTTCCAGCATTTTTTTATGCTTTCTTTCCTCTTCGGCAAATGCGATAAATGTCTTCTTGGCACTTGCGAAGGTTTCCTGTTCGCTCAGGTCCGTGTAAAAGGCAATGGCGTCTTTCTCATTTTCGATTGCAAATTTAATGATTTCTTCGATTGATTGAAAACTCATACTACCTCCCTTGGTTGCATCAGAAGCTGTTTTGAATTAGATAAAAAATGTTACCGTACTAGGCGTCATTCGGTGCGTAGTAGCACCTTTTCGGGGACACCACCTTTCCTTTGGCTTTAAGAGCGCTAATCGCCTTGGAAACAGCCTTGCTTTCCTCACCGATGATTTTAGCCACCTCACCCGGCCGGACCGGTTTTCCGGCTTTCTGCATCGCTTCCAAAACCTTGTCTTCCATATTTCTTTCTCCTTTGATGATTGTAAATATACTTTAGTTAGCCTTTAACCGGATGACGTCATTTCCTTTGACCCGGCTATTGCCGGACCCAGGATTCAGTCTGAAAACCTCTCCCGGTTTAATATTCTAATCTATGGCATTTGGCAAGTTATAATTTTATTGCCTCTTATGGCTACCAACATAAGCTGGGACACTAAATGGGGTCGTAGGTTGGATTGAGGAACGAAACCTGACATCAGCCTGAATTCGTCAGGTTACGTTCCTCAATC
>JAOZRC010000896.1 GCA_029940345.1 Desulfobacterales bacterium | reverse complement strand
GGAAAGTCGTGATCGAAGCGAAAAAGTGTGAGAGCGAGGGCTGATTTTCGCAAACAGGCTCTAAGATTCGGAGTCGCTATGGAACCCTATTTGGAAAAACTCCCCCTATTTTCCGAGAAAATCAAGGCAATCAGTGAAATCATCATCACTAACATTATTTTAATCGGCCAGATCCCATCACCCACTTTTAAGGAAGATCGGCGCGCCCAGTTTTTTTTAGACCGACTCAGTGAATTTCAGGTAGATGAATGCACAATGGACGGATTTGGCAACGCCATCGGGATTATTCGCGGAACCAACCGTCAAAAGGCGCCGATTTTTGTCACTGCTCATCTTGACACATTTTTCAACAAAGACATCGTTTATAATTTTACCGTCAAGGAAAAATGGATTAAAGGACCGGGTATCCTGGATAACACGCTGGGAGTGGGCGTACTGGCTTCCTTACCGGAGATATTCAAAAAATTAGACCTGCGCTTTGAATCCGATATTGTCCTGGCAGGCGTCAAACAATCCGTTGGAAAGGGCAATCTCAGGGGTATCCGTAACCTGGTAAAAACATGGTCCACCCCCATACGAAGTGCGATCTGCCTGGAAGGGCATGAACTTGGCCGGCTGAACTACTTTTCAGATGGCATGCGGCGTTGCGAAATCCATTGTTCGTGCCGCCGAATCGGTGTCACGCAACAGCGCTTTATTCCCAACGCCATTTTGATTCTCCATGATGTGATCAACGAAATCCTCAAATTACGTCTGCCCCAACGCCCGCGCACGATTATCGTAATTGGTAAAATCAGCGGTGGCCACAATCATGGCAAGGTTGCCGAAAAAGCCGAACTCGGATTTGAAATCCGTAGTCACTCCGATAAAACAGTCAGAGCGATTTATAATGATATCAGGGATATTGTTCAGGGGATCAGACACGAAAACGGGGTTGATATGAAATTGAACACCATTAGCAATCTGAATGCGACGACCCTTAAATTTAATCATCCATTGGTGAAGAACGCGGCTTCAGTTTTAAAAAAATTGAATATCAAACCGGTCAGTCGCTCCAGTGAGTCCGCCATTTCTATTTTTCTGGCGCGCAGGATACCCGCGGTCACTTTGGGCATCTCCACGGGTGAAAATCGTTTTATGGAAAATGCCAAAGTGCGTATTGAACCGATGATTAAAGGGATTACCCAGGTGGTCGGTGTTATCATGGCCATTGACAGCGGCGTTTGTGATGTCGCCGAATGCGAGGAATTTTAAATGAATAGCCAGTGGATTCAAAACCATACGTTTCATCATTCCGATTTCAATAATATCGCCCAATTGGTGGAAGCCAAAGAAAGAAAAGGCGTTAAAATCTCGCTCTGTTTTCCGACGCTCAATGAAGAGAACACCATTGCTAAACAGATACTGATTATGAAATCCGAGCTGATGACCCGCTTTTCGCTCCTGGATGAAATCCTGGTGATCGACTCCGGGTCCACCGATTCCACCCGACAGATTTCAAGATCCTATGGCGCGGATGTCTATTTAGCGGACGATATTTTACCCGATATGGAGCAGTTTAAGGGCAAGGGCGAGAATCTTTGGAAAGCGCTCTATATATGCAAAGGCGATATCATCGTTTATATTGATGCTGATATTAAAAATATTCACCATCGCTTTGTTTATGCACTGCTCGGACCTTTGCTGCTAAATGATAAGATCAAATATTCCAAAGCGTTTTACGACCGTCCCATTGCAATCGGCAAAAATACGTTCCGTGCCACTGGCGGCGGACGTGTCACGGAACTGGTTATCAGGCCGCTGTTCGCCCTTTTTTTCCCGCAACTGACCCAGATTATCCAGCCGCTTTCCGGTGAATACGCCGGCTATCGTGATATCTTTGATAAAATTCCGTTTCCCATCGGATACGGTGTTGAAACCAGTCTGCTTTTAGATATTTCCCGCCTTTGGGGATTGGATGTGATCGCCCAGGTGGATTTAGACCGTCGGGTTCACCGCAACCAGGAAACCAGGGCGTTGGGGCGCATGGCGTTTGCCATTATGAAGACCTTCCTCAACCGAATTCAGAAGTTGGGGGTTGCGGATATCAAGGAAGAGTTGTTCAACGATATGATTCAATATAACCTTGTTAAAAACAAATTTGAGCCCACAATCTTTAATTTTGAAGAGTTGTATCGCCCTCCGATGATCGAAATTAAGGAGTATCGGGAAAAATTCAATCTGTAGAGGGTGTACTTTTCAAAGAAGGTCTAAGAG
>JAOZRC010000895.1 GCA_029940345.1 Desulfobacterales bacterium | reverse complement strand
ATATTGAAACGAAATGTGTTCATTCAGGCGAAGGTACTGATACAATAACCAGAGGATTGAATACACCCATATTCCCTTCGTCGTCGTATGAATATTTGGATGCGGATGATGTGGCGTATCCAAGATATTTTAACACCGTGAATCAAAAGGTGATTGTGCGGAAAATCTGTGACCTGGAGGGTGCCGAAGATGGCGTGGTATTTTCATCAGGCATGGCGGCGATAAGTACAGTGCTTCTTTCTTTTTTAAAGGCTGGTGATCATGTTATTTTGCAGGATGAAATATATGGCGGCAGCCATGCCTTTATAGAGATGTTTTTTGAACGATTCGGAATATCTTACTCTTTTGTTGCCACTGATGCCGGGTCTGTGGAATCTGCGATCAAACCGGAAACATGCATTATATATATCGAAACTCCCACCAACCCTCTTTTAAGTATTGTAAACATTAAAGAAGTTGCTGAAATAGCCAAACGCAATCATTGTATTACGGTCATAGACAATACATTTGCAACGCCCATAAATCAGAAACCGATTCAGCTAGGCATTGATATCGTCATTCATAGTGGTACGAAATATTTAGGCGGCCATAGTGATCTGTCCTGCGGCGCTGCGGTAACGACCTCGGATTTGGCGTATAAAGTCAGAAAGACGGCTACGAATTTCGGAGGAAACCTCAATGCCTTAACCTGTTACCTGTTGGAAAGAAGTTTGAAAACACTGTCAGTTCGTGTCAAACAACAAACTGACAACGCGTTTCAAATTGCCGAATTTTTGAATCATCACCCCAATATCAAAACGGTTTATTATCCCGGTTTAAATGATCATCCCGGGTATTCGGTTGCCTGTGAGCAAATGAACGGATTCGGAGCAATGCTTGCATTTGAATTAAATAATTCGGATTTGTCAGCCGATGATTTTATGAAAAAACTCAATCTGATCAAACCTGCTGTCAGCCTCGGAGGCATTGAAACAACCATTTGTGATCCTGCGCGAACATCGCATGCCAAAATTTCGGCCGAGGTGCGAGCCAGGCAAGGCATAACAGACAGCTTACTTCGTTTATCGGTGGGAATTGAAAATGTGGATGATTTGATTGAAGATATCAAACAGGCTTTTGAAATATAATTTAGAGGATACCAAATAATATGATCAATCTTCGACCATCATGCTAAAACGAAAAGTCCTTATCACCGGCGCCGGCGGTCTTTTGGGTTGGCATCTTTGCCAAAATGCCCCGGAAACGTGGGATGTGTTCGGCATTATTTTCAAAAATTCGGCTGACATCCCCAGCGCGACGCTGATCAAAACCGATCTGACCGATTTTAAAACAGTTGACGCTCTCTTTGCAAAGATCAAGCCTTCGCTGGTGATTCATGCGGCCGCCGCTTCTGACCCGAACTTTTGTCAGACGCATCCGCAACAAACCGCCTTGATCAATGTCAAGGCAACTGAACATTTGGCCGAACTTTGCGCCGCCGCTGGGATCAAGTATGTTTTTACATCCTCGGATCTGGTTTTTGACGGCCGCAAGGCGTTATACCGGGAATCTGATCCGGTCTGTCCCATCAGCATCTATGGCGAACAAAAAGCGTTGGCCGAAGAAAGCGTGCTGACCGTCAATCCCGGCGCGGCGGTTTGCCGCATGCCACTGATGTATGCCATTGACGGGCCGGTGCGAAACAATTTCATGCCCCAAATCGTCGACGCGATTCTAAAGGGCCAGGCGTTGCATCTGTTCACCGATGAATACCGCACACCGCTCAGCGTCCGGTCAGCGGCTCTGAATATCATTTTTGCCGCCAGTGCGGTCAGCGGCCTGATTCACTTGGGAGGTCCGGACAGAGTTTCCAGGTTCGCTTTTGGTCAACAGGTTGCCAACGTGTTAAACCAGCCTACGACAAATTTCATTCCCTGCTTGCGTGCGTCCATACCCATGAACGCGCCGCGTCCGAGTGACGTCTCGCTTGACAGCAGCAAGGCGCGCAAGTTGTTTAACTTCAGCCCCTTGCCCCTGGCAGAGGATCTGACTTTCATGCTTGAAGCAGGTTAAGACTTTTCAAAAAGGCTCTTAGATCGTTTGGGACCGTATTGACTGACAGCAACGCCGCCCAGCACGGCCAGCGCCGTTAAGCATTGCGCCCCTGTTAACGTTTCGCCGAGAATGATCCATCCCAAAACAACGGCAGTTACGGGCACAAGGTTGATATAAACAGACGCCCGCGAGGCTGTGATCCGGCTCATACCCCAGTTATAC
>JAOZRC010000894.1 GCA_029940345.1 Desulfobacterales bacterium | reverse complement strand
ATATTGGTTTGGGGCAAAAATCATGCCAGAACAAACCTAAATCCGATGACTATACAGACTGGCATCATCTGTTCGGCATGCTATTAACAGATTTTTTTAACGATACCTCTTACAAAGTCGAACTGGAAAAAGAGCTGACACTGAAAAAATAGCGTCTTGATGTTGTGATTATCAATAAGCGGGAGGGCGAAGCGCCCGAGCAATTACCGGATGGATTTGATAATCTGAAAGCGCACAATCTGCTCTCTTATAAATCCCTGCACGAGCCTTTTGATGATTGGTCGGCGGACGAGCTGGTCGGCCATTTTGTCAATTATCGCAAACAAATCAGTCCGTCTTTGGATAAATTGCTCCCCAAAGCCGATTTTCGGTTGTATGCGGTCTGTATGCGCTTTCCACGCAAACTGGGAAACGCGGTAACCCTCAGGGAGTGCAAAAAAGGCGTTTATGATTTCAAATGGGGCGGCCGTCGCGACATCCGCCTGATTGTTACAAGCCAGGCCGCTTTGAAAAAAAGAAATGCCTTGTGGCTGATGTTCGGAACCGTGCAGAAAAATATAGAATTCGGTGTTGCCAATTACCGGGGCCGAATGGACGAAATGAGCAGCGCTGTCAATCAATTGCTTGTCAAATATAATAAGGAGGGAATAATAGCTATGCCTTACACTGTCGAAGATTATAGAGAAGAATTAAAACGTAATGTTCTTAATAGCTTAACTTTAGATGAAATTCTGCAAAGATATTCGCGTGACGAAATTTTGGAAAAATATTCATGCGATTAAATTTTGGGAAAATATTCGCGTGATGAAATTCAAGCCTATTTGGATAAATTGACACAAATGCCGCAATACAGCAAGAAAACAAAGTCGGATCAATAATTTCAGGTTTCCCTGTATAGTAGCGCTGTTCGGCTGCCAAGGCTACCCACATAAGGCGGGACAGACGTAGGTTGGGTTGAGGAACGAAACCTGACATCAGCCTGAATTCGTTGGGTTTCGTTCGACTGCCCAGCCTACGAGTTACGGGTTAACCGACAGTCGTGAATTACACACAGCGGCATCCCAATGTAGCACGGGAAGCTGTCCCGTAACAACTTGACAAGCTTTCTGCTTTACAATTTGTCCTACGATGGCTTGCTGTTTGTCAGAGACTGGCAAAAACAAGGAGCACCAAATGCAGTATCCATTGGAAGAAAAAATAGGCGTGCCCGAATTGCTGGTTGAAAGGAAAAGAGAGGAAGCTAACTTTGGCAAATGGCTGTCCTGGATTCCTAAGAAATTAGCCAAATCGCGGGTGATTCTGGCGCGTCGCAAAAGCGGCAAAACCGCGTTTGTGCAGCGTATTTTCAACCGCCTGTGGAATGCTGACGGTGCTGTGATTCCTTTTTATTTTGATGTTGCGGATGTTAAAACCAGCTTATTTGAATTGTCTGTCAAATACTATTGCACTTTTGCATCCCAGTATATATCCTTTTTAGAAAGGGATATATCATTGGTTGATTATCCTCTGTCTTTGCAAGAAATCGGAGAGTATGGTCGGGCTAAATCGAATACAAATCTGACCAGAGACGTCGTAGCGCTCCTGAATTATCAAAAACATCGCAATTATGGACTTATGTGGGATACAGCCTATTCGGCTCCGCATCGTTATGCCAGTAATACCGAACTGCGCTTCCTGGTGATATTGGATGAATTTCAAAATCTGTCCGGCTACATTTACCGGAACGAAGAATGCAAAGGCGAGCCGGATGACAGCATCCCCGGCAGTTATCATAACTATAGCGAATCCAAAGTCGCGCCCATGCTGGTCACCGGTTCTTATGTGAGCTGGCTGATTAAAATCGCGGCGAAGTATCTGCACGCTTCACGATTGGCAGAATGGTATATGGATCCGTATTTGACACCGGAAGAGGGGTTGGAGGCGGTTTACAGATATGCCAAGGTGTATGATGAACCGATCACCAATGACACGGCGCTTCAGATCAACAGGCTTTGCATGTCTGACCCGTTTTTTATCTCCTGTGTGATGCAAAGCAAATACAGCGCAAGAGACCTTTCTGATGAAGCCGGTGTGATCGATACGGTCTGTTATGAAATCACTGATCGTAACTCGCAGATGCAGCGCACCTGGGGCGAATATATCGAAATGACCCTGAGCAGCATCAATGACCTGCATTCCAAGAACATCCTGCTGCATTTAAGCAAACACAGCGACAGGGAGTGGACGCCGCTTGAGCTGAAAGATTATTTGCAATTGCC
>JAOZRC010000893.1 GCA_029940345.1 Desulfobacterales bacterium | reverse complement strand
ACAGCCATGTTATCCGTCAGCCATGCGCCTATCCGGTGTACAGCAATGATTATAAAAGCTGTTTGGAAACCATTAAAAATCATTTGAAGCGTTTTAAAAATCTGCAAACCATCGGACGTTCCGGAATGCACCGATATAACAACATGGACCACTCCATGCTGACCGGGATTCTGGCTGTGAAAAACTATCTAGGCGACGCCCATGATATCTGGGCAGTGAACGGAGATGAAACATATCTTGAAGAGAATACCGGTGTGTCTGATCACTAAATCGGTTTATTTTCCTTTTGAATCTTTCAGAATTACTATAGATTCAGTGTTGCTTCATAGCAGGATAGAATTATTTTATTCTCAAATGCTACATGAAAACTTATGCCCAAGAACTAATATTATTAATGCACCTTAAAAACCAGCTGATCCGTGTTGATTTATCTTAAATGACTCCTGAAATACTGTTTCTTAAATTAGCTTACGCTATGCCTCCGGTGATTAAATCCTTGGTGGAATCAATTCCTTTTCATCCTTTTTTTCTCAGGTATCGGCTTCGAGAACGCCTGGCGATATGTTCCGGGCCTCCGTACCGTCCGTCCCACAAACGGATCGTCATTGATATCACAACCTCCTGCAACCTGCATTGTGTCGATTGTTGCCGATCCTGCGGAGTCAACCAGGCAATATCCGATGAAAACTTATCCCTTGAGCAGATCGAAAAGTTCATTTCCCAAAGCATTGAACAAAAAAGAAAATGGGAAGAAATAGTGATCGAAGGCGGAGAACCGACCCTGCATCCCGATTTGCCAGGAATCATTGAACTGTTACTTGATTTCAGAAAAAAATACGCTTTACATACCCAAATAAAAGTTTTAACCAATGGTTTCAGCGAAGAGTCAAAAAAAATGACCCATTTTTTGATAAAAAAGAATATAGACGTTTTTAATTCCCACAAGACATCCCACCATAATCAGGATCATTGCGGTTTTAACTACGCTCCTTGTGATCTCAGCGAATTCCGGGGATTTGATTTTTCCCAGGGGTGCTATCTTCCAGCTTTCAACGGATTGGGCCTGACCAGACACGGCTATTACCCCCACCCGATTTGCGGAGGGATCGACAGCGTATTCGGATTTGATGTTGGGCGAAAGCGCCTTCCGGGTAAACAAGATTTTATGAGGGATTTATTCAAAAAGCTGTGTCCGTTGTGCGGCATGTTCAGATATGCCTTTTATCGCTACGCGAATAAAAGGCTCTCTTCTCCGGGCCGTGATCCGCTACGGGGAATAATGTCGCCTACCTGGAAAAATGCTTACGACCGGCACCGTTTAAAAAAACCCGAACTGACGGAATACTGAAAGTAGAAAATGTTAAAAAATAACCAAACCATAAATATTCCCAACTTTCTGTTAATCGGTGCTGCCAAATGTGGAACCAATTCCCTTTTTCACAACCTGAACCGGCATCCCGATGTTTTCATGTCCTTCCCCAAAGAGCCTTTTTTCTTCGAGGATGAATATGAAAAAGGGCTGTCATATTATCGAAGGCGGTATTTTGAGGGATACGCCGGACAACCGGTAGTAGGTGAAGCCCGTGTGGCCAACTTGCTGCTACCGTTTGTACCTCCGAGAATCAAGGAATCCTTACCGGATGCCAGACTCGTCGCAATTTTGCGAAATCCGGTGGACCGGGCATATTCTCACTGGTGGATGAAAATTTGCGGCGGCCATGAAAAATTATCATTCGATCAGGCAATCAAAGTGAACCTGCAACGATTGAGATCAGGAGCGAACCTTGAGGATGATTCTGGCGAGAGGCTTTGGCGTTCCTGTATCAAAAGGGATTTCCCCTGCTTTGTCGATTTGCGGGTTTATATCGATGCGGGCTATTATGCATGCCAGCTCAAACACTATTTCAGTCTTTTTTCTTCAAATCAGATTCAAATATTTTACTTCGAGGATCTGTGCCGGACTCCTCATAAAACCTTTAATAAATTGTATTCTTTTTTAGACTTGGACCCTACAATATCTCCTGAAAATTTTTCACACGAAAATGCCGCATTTTCTCCGGCGGCCATTCCGTTTTTAATCTTGGAGCGAAAACTGCGGCTTTCATCAAGACTTCCAGTCAATGTTTCAACTTTTGCTAAGAAGTTTTTATCCTTTTTCGGGAAAAAGCCGTCGATGAATTCAAAAACCAAGCAAATGCTCATAGAGCATTATTATCCTCATAACCTGGAATTGGAAAGGCTGCTGGGACGCTCATTTTCATC
>JAOZRC010000208.1 GCA_029940345.1 Desulfobacterales bacterium | reverse complement strand
GGATTAGAAAGATTTGTTATCAGTCCTTTCCACCAGTTTAAAAAATTGCTTTGAGATTTTTCCTGCGGAATATCTGATTTAGCGCTATATTTATATGAGCTTATGATCAACATAATTCCAAGGTAAATAATGTAGCTTCCTCCTCCTACTTTTAAAGCAGTATAAATCCAGGGTGCTGCAATAAAAAGATATGCAATGCCGAAATACCCTGCAATTGACCAAATGATTGTTCCTGTACAAGTTCCCAAAACAACAAATATTCCAGCTAAACGTGAGTGCTTAACCGTTGTTTGAGCTGTAATTAAAAAATTGGGTCCGGGTGTGATAACAGCAATGCTCCAAATCGATACCACACTTAAAAGCATAAATATCAGATTCATAATTAATTATTTTCCTATTATTAGTGGATTAAAATGAGTTATTTTAGTGTCATCTATACTCGTGAAGGCCATAATTGGTGATTTTATAATTGATCAATACCTAAAATATATTTCAGAATCATCAAAAATTCCAACAGCACGGTAATCAATGTTAATTCGTACTGAATAAACCGGACGACAAGGGTAAGCTGATGCCAACATGCGGGGCAACCAACTTTTGATTACCACCGGATTTTATGCAGGGTTATAGACGGCCTTTAGAAGATCACCACGTTGTCAGCAGTCTGCTTGACTCGTTTGTCAGGGAATTCCAAATAAATAAACTACCCGCTATGCGTAACCTTGTAGCGACTGTGATTAAAGACAAGCGTTTTTTACTGCCAAGACTCATTTTTTTAACCAAGGCATTGAGAATAGTCAGCAATTTTCTCATGCAAGCGACAAGGGCAACCATTTTGGCTTTTCCGTTTTTCACCAGACGCTTTTTTAGCAGACCCTTTTTCAGCAGACGCTGATAATAGGCGCGGATCAGTGTCCCAGCTTATACTGGCAGCCTGTCCCGGCTTATGTTGGTAGCCCAAATAATCACACAAGTAGCGGCATTAAAATTCATTCACGGGTATTGGGGTAAAGCCCAGAGATAGACGTCTAAACCAAACACGATTATCGACTTAAGACAATTTCAAGACGCCGAACCAGTAAAGAACATGGCAGTGTCATCACTAAATACAACAGGGTGATCACAATCCATATTTCAATGGTCAGGTAGGTAGAAGACATCAGTTCGGTTCCCATAAAGGTCAGTTCCTGGATAGAAATAACCGATACGATGGAAGAATCTTTGATCAGGGCAATAAATTGACCTGATAGGGGCGGTAAAATCAGACGCAACGCCTGGGGAAAAATGATATAACGCATCTGTTGCCATTTATTAAATCCCAATGCACGGGCGGCTTCCCATTGACCTTGGTGTACCGCCTGGATGCCGGCTCGAACAATTTCGGTGATATAAGCGCCTTCAAAGATCGCCAGCGTTGCCAGCGCCGCAAAGAACGAACCGGCATGCTCCGGCCGGATAAATAAAAAAGTGAATACAGACCGTTGTTTATCGGAAAGTGAATCGATAAATTCCTCTAAACCTACAGCTTGCATAAGCTGATCGCTGAAAAAGAAATAAAATATAAAAATGATCACCAACGGCGGGGTGTTGCGCATCAGTTCAACATAGGCGCGGCTGATCAGACGATTAAACAGACTGGTACTTGCTCCCGCCAACCCCATGATGATTCCCAAAAGCGTCGCCAAAAGCGTTCCCCAGAAACTCAGCCGCAGGGTGGTCAGCAACCCTTTAATCAGCATATTGGCAGTCCAGCGGCCGCTCTCCGGATCATATTGAAACAGGTATGATGGTATGGCCGACCAGTTCCACTTGTAGTTCAAACCGATTTTAAGCCGGTAGGCCAGAAATAAAACGAACGCAGCGATGAAAACAGGGATAACAATTGAAAGGAAAAAAGAGGAGGATAACGGGTGAAATCCCAATTTAGGGGTTTCTGCTTGCATTTCGCTTTTCATAAGTTCAGTAACCGTTCATGCTCTCCTCCTTTCGCAGAAATTGTAGGTCGGGTTAGCAAGGCGTAACCCGACAAAAACCGGCTTAAACGTGGGGTTACGCATCACTAACATGACCTAATGGCTAAAAATGCATATCCCAATCCGTTCCGCTTAGGGGAGGGAGTGGACGGTTACCCTTTTGACATCTATTTTGCGGTTGCCCAATTCCTGGTTTTAAACCAATAGTGCGCTCTTTCCTTTAGCCAGCCGTCTTGGGTTTTAACGCGAATCCAGTTGTTAAAATAGGCCAGGGTGTCATGATCCCCTTTGCGGACGCCGAAACTGATGGGCTCGGACGCTAAGGGTGTATCAATTAAAAATAGCTTATCCGGATATTTCAAGGCGGTGAACGCTGGCAAAGGTGCGCTAACCAAAACAGCATGCGCTTTGCCGTTAAGCAATTCCTGAATCATGGAGCCTTCATCCGGGAATTCCCTTTTTTCAGCTTTGGGCATCAGTTTACGAATGGTCTCATTGGCGGTAACGCCCAGACGTGTGATCACCGTTACATCGGGCTTGTTGAAATCCGCTGCTTGGGTAAACCCCTTGGCCAATTCCTTATGGGCAAGAATATTTTGGACGGCGTAATCATACGGAATGGAAAAATTGATTTTCAGCGCCCGCATCGGGGTGCCGGACATACCGGCGATAATCACATCCAATTTTCCGGTAAGCAGCGACGGAATCAGGCCATCCCACTTAGTGGGCAACAGTTCGAGCTTAACACCCATATCCTTGGCCAGTTGCGTGGCAACATCAATTTCAAAACCGATCCATTTGCCATTTTTAGCTTGCATTGCCCAGGGCACAAAGGTGGACATACCCACACGCATTTTGCCTGAGCGAATAATTTTTTCGATCGTGCTTTCGGCAACCAGTTTTTTCTGAAGTTCACCCGCGGTAGTGACAGCGGCTAAACCAAAAATCAATACAACTACACATGACACTTTGAACAATAGGGTCAATCTTTTCATCTTTTCCTCCTTTTAAGAATAAAATAAAAAATGGTTTTTCGCGGATTTGTGGGAAATCAAGCCGCAACGTTGATAAAACAGAGTGGCAAAGAGCTATAAATCGAAATGAATTCAACATTCTACAACACTTTGACAGCCTGGTGCGTCTGCAATTCATCAGGTATTCCCACTAATCCGCGAAGAGCCAAAGTAGATTACACTTTTTTCGCAATTAGGCAACATAACAATTTCAATAACTTTCAGTTTGTACAGCGCGATCTCGCAATCTGAAAGAATGCGTTACGATTCATCACAGGCGCCTGAAGCTAAAATGACTGGTAAAAGTGTAAACTGACTTATGAAGGATGTCGGAAAAAGTTATGAAATGTGTAAATACCAGCCGAACGTTCAATGATCAGATTAAATTTTTTCTGATTATAACGGATTTGGGGGGGAGGTTATGCCGCAGAGCGGCAAAGTGATATAGCCTGGGGTTTCAACCCCAGTAGTGATAATATAGTTTTTGCGCCCTGAAGGGGCGCGGGATGTGAAACAGATGGGATTAATCATACCGCGCCCCTTCAGGGCGCAATCATCATTGCCATTCATTGACCTGTGGTTGAAACCACAGGCTATATTACCTAACCTCTTCGAGGTGAAAATGAATAATTTATCAGGTGTGTTATTATTCCCCCCCCAAAAATCCGTTATAATCAGGATATCTTTATCGGAGAGGTTGATTTTATAAGGTTCTTTACGGTTACTTCTGAGCAGTAAAATAGTCAGTCAATTGGTCTCTTGGCATCTCCTCTTGTTTGCGTGTTTCCAAATTTTTTACCTGAATCGTCCTGTTTTCGAACTCGGACTCACCGCAGATGACGACAAACCTGACACCCCGGGTGATTGCGTAGTGAAACTGGTTTTTAAACGTTGTATCTTTTAAAAGCGAAATATCCGTATTGACACCAATTTTGCGTAGCTCGGAGGCCATCTGAATATAATCGGCGTCATGATCTTTGGCAATACGCATAATCATTACATCGGTTACCGTCAGATGTGAATTATCAATCAGGCCGAGATGATTCAGCGCGGCAAACAACCGGTCAACGCCTAAAGACGCACCGGTCGCAGCCAGTTCATTGCCTGTGAAGCGGGCGACCAGATCATTATAACGCCCCCCGCTAAAAATACTTCCGAACCCAGGTGCATCTGTAAGAACCGCTTCCATCACCGGGCCCGTATAGTAATCCAGTCCCCTTGCAATTGAAAAATCAATATCAATATAATCGGATGGCACCCCCATACTGTCGGTATATTCAAGTATCTGTTGAAGTTCGACAATTCCTTCCCCAGCGATTTTTATACCATTAAAAACATTTTTACACTGTTCAAGTTTGGCCTTATTATCGCCCTCTAAGCTTAGAAAGGCTTTAATTTTGGTTATATCTTCGTCAGAGAGCTGCGGTGCCGGTTCATAAGCGTTTTGCGGGCTGGCCTTTAGTTCGGAAGTAACCGCCTCTAAGCCGATTTTATCAATCTTATCCAAAATTCGCATCATCTCTTTGGTGATATCATCAGCCGTTACAGGGGCGCGGTCATTGATATTCACCAACAGAGCCAGTCCATTTAAGATTTTACGGTTATTCAAACGAATTTTGAAGCGTTTAACACCCAAATCTATTAATGTGAAATAGATGATAGCGACAATTTCAGCATCCGCCAACATTGAAGAAGATCCGGCAATATCCGCATCAAACTGGTAAAACTGGCGATAACGGCCGCTTTGGGGCGTATCCGCTCTGAATACGGGACCTGCCACCATTCTTTTCCAGGGTAATCGAATGCCTTTGCGTGTTTTTGAATCATAGGGGTTTGCTGCCAGAAGGCGCGCAAGGGGTACCGTATGATCAAAGGGTAGTGCCAACGGTTCATTATCATGCGTACTTTTGATTTTGAAAATATTTTTCCCGGTATCGCTGGTTTCACCAGCAAGTGTTTTTAAAAACTCAATTCGCGGGGTTTCAATCGGGTCGAATCCGAAGGTTCGAAAAATTTTTTCAACTGTTTGAATCATTTTTTCTCTTGCCAGGTAATCCGAAGGCAGGAAGTCTAAAAAACCACCCGGCCGCTCTGGTTTGACCATTTTATCTGTCATACTCATTTCCTTTTTAATCATAGAATTGATTTGAAGTTGAAAAGCGGGCATCCTTCATATCAGACTAAAAGCAATTTATACTTTTGAAGGAGTGAGGCTTTTGATGAACCACTAATGAACACGAATGCTTGAGTTCTATTAGCGTTCATTAGCGTTTATTCGTGGTTCGCATTTCTTTATGACTACCTGATTGTTAACTGGCAGATGAAGGATACCGAAAACTGGAACAGTTTTCCGCTTTACTTTGTTTAAAGCGGTATAATATCCAAATCCCCCCAGAATCCGATGGCATCTTCCACAATCACAACCAATCCCAGCACATCATCAATTGTTTTTCCAAATTCAATGGCCGTTTGAATATCGGTTTTGGAACGCACGTAATTGCCGATTGCGGTTGCGGACGCATCGGCAAGAGCGCCGGAGGGCGACACGACACAAACACAATCGGCTCGCCCCCGGCTGAAAGAGTGGCCCACTGTGCCGGAAGAGGTGCATACTGACAAAGGCGTTAAACCGGAATCTGTCCTTATGGCCAGGCGCATACTCAACGGTGAAGAACCGGCAAAAATGGCGACATCAGCCGGTGTGTCAGTTTTTAAAAAAAGATCGCCGCCATTTTCCACAATCACTTCATCAGAACGTTCCAAAAGGTCGCGCCCCACCCATTCGGCAATAGCGCCGGCCACAGCCGCCATCGGTCCGACCCCGGCCCCGGCCCCGGCATCTGCCATGCATCGGATAATCGGTGCGCATGGTTCGTTAAGCTGCCAAGGCGTAAGCGTTTTTACAAAAGCGGGATATTTGTCAATATAAGCTTCAATATAGCCCCTGTACTTCAAAACGGATTCTTTGGCCAATGCGCTAAGGTTTCGCCGGGTGTGAATTTGCAGATCGGTTTCCTGAACCACCAGGTTGAAAGAGACCAAGCCGTCCCTGTGAACCCGGTGCCGATAAGAGCGTTTTTTATATGTCAAAGCGTCGCTGTCATTCGTTTTGGGCATCATTTTTAAAAAAGTTCGTTGCGCAGTTTTGAGGGGCATTGCCTTATAAAATATTGATCGGTCATACCGGAAATAAAATCACGCACAATCTCCGGTTTACGATGTTTTTGCACATAAGTTGCCGACATTTTTCTTAAAAAATGGGTGAAAATGACTGATTCACGATTGGCTGTTTCCAAATCATTCAAATAGGTTTCAAATAGAACTTCATAAACTTTTTGAATGCTGGCAGTGTGTTTTTTAATTATCGGATTCAGATAAATATTTTTCAGATTGAATGCTTTAAGCTGTTTCAACGCTTGAGCCACTGTTTCGGAATAGGTGATACAATTGTTTTCAAAACTGTTTTGAATAATATCACTGACCAAATGATATACAATCGTTCCGTTGGTGTTTCCAAGCCGCCGAACTGATTCGCGGGGAAGATCATTACGCCGAATGATATTAAGGCGAATGGCGTCCTCAATATCACGGCCGATATAGCCAATCGTGTCAGCCATACGCATAACGCATCCTTCCATCGTCATAGGGATAAAATTATTTTGTGCGGCTGTTTTTTTTTGCACTACGGCATCATCAAAAGTCCGGAATGACCTTTTTATAGCCGGACAGATTGACCGGTTATGCCGTTCACCATCATGGCAAAGGATGCCGTCCAATGTTTGGAGACATAAATTCCATCCTTGGCCTTTCCGTTCCACATAATCCAAAAACTGGATGCTTTGGACGCTGTGTACAAACGCGCCGATACCGTTTTGGCGGCATAATCTGGCTAAAAAACGTTCACCATCATGGCCGAAAGGCGGATGTCCGATATCGTGTCCTAAAGCGATGGCCTCAATAAGGTCTTCATTCAACCCTAAAAAGCGGCCAATCGTGCGACCGATTTTAGAAACCAACTGAACGTGAAGCACCCGATGCGTCAGGTGATCATTTTTAATCAGATAAAACACCTGGGTTTTATCAATATAACGGGTGTACGCGAGCGAGTGCAGTATCCGATCTGCGTCAATTGCAAAGGCCTGCCGGTATTCAGAGGGGAGCTTATCTTCTTCTGAGCGGCGCACCCCCGTTTCACTCAATGTGGCATTGGTTTCCAAAGCGGCTTGCTGACGTTGCGCCATTCGTTTTATGATTGCATTATCGATCATTTGCTTAACTTGAAATTTAAAACTTATATCTTCCCATCATCAATCAGCTTTTCCATTAGCCGGATATAATCAATGTCAGCCGCTCGGAACCCTTCTTTACCATATTTCATATTTGCTTCAAGAACATAATCGGTTTTATCATATCGGATGATATCAAGACCCACATCATCCCATTGACATGCCAGGGCCGTGCGTACGGCCAGATGAACGGCTTCAAGAGGCGGCGGACTTAAATCAATGATGCCGCCGACCGCGACATTACTTCGAAAATCGCCGTCCGGGGCGATTCGCCAATAGGCATGAACACACTGTCCGCCAATAACGACAACCCGAACATCGCGGTCGGCAGGCAGATATTCCTGGATATAGGCCGGCGAAGACGCTTGGCAATACGATTGCAATTGCTCTTCGTTTTTTATCAAAAAAACGCCTCTTCCCATGGCCGAGCCACGGGGAATCTTAGCAATAAACGGAAATTTAAAATACTGGGTGATCGCCTTTTTCTGATGTTTGCCGTAAAACACCCTGGTGCGGGGATGGGGTATTTTCAGTAATTGAAACAGAGCCGTTTGTTTGATTTTATCCTGAACACATTTATAGGTGTGGTAACTGGGAAATGTCTGTTTGCCGGCAGCATCAAACAGGTCGGCATAAAACACCGTAGGATAATAAATTTTTGCCGCTTTCCGTATCAATTCGGCCGCTTCGTCGTCGTAATCGTCAAAATTGGTACGTACGCCTAGTGTAATGACATTACGGCATTTTTCAAGGCGCTTTTCCAAAGCCACCGCTTTTTGGGATTTTGGCATAATCAATAGGTTGCCTTAATTTTACGGAAAATTCAAGAACGAAATATCGGAATCCTTCATATCAGTTAAAGTAGTTTACACTTTTGAAGGAGTGCGGTTCTTGATGAATCACTAATGAACACGAATGATTGATTTTTATCAGAGTTCATTGGCGTTTATTCGTGGTTCGCATTTCTTTAGGGCTACCTATCTGTTAACTGAGAAATGAAGGATGCCGAAATATCAGCAATTTATTCCTGACTGAGCTGTACAACCCAATCCGACGAACCAGTCAACGATATGTTCTTAACATCGCTTCATTTAATTAATCCTGATTATAACGGATTTGGGGGGAATAATAACACACCTGATAAATTACTAATTTTTACCTCGAAGAGGTCAG
>JAOZRC010000892.1 GCA_029940345.1 Desulfobacterales bacterium | reverse complement strand
TGGGGATGATCTATCCGGATCAAAATGCGATGGGAACCCTGGTGATTCCCAATACCGTAGCTTTGATTCATAACGGCCCACACCCTGAAAATGGCCGCAAACTGATTGATTATCTTTTAAGTTCTGAAGTGGAAAGCAAGCTTGCGTTTTCCGCATCAGCCCAGATGCCCGTCAGAAGCGACATCGCTAAACCAGATAACATTCCGTCGGTGAACTCTATTAAGGCAATGTATTTGCAGATTATTTTCGTAATCCTTTTAACCTCTCCGGCCGCTTTAGCTAGCACGAATATAGGCGGAACCATCGCAACGAATACCACATGGAGTGTTGCCGGCAGTCCGTATATTGTCACCAGTAATATAACCGTCACATCTGGTGCAGACTTGACTATTGAGGCAGGTGTACAGGTCAAATTTTACAGCGGCTTCTCGCTTTCCGTTGAGGGAAGCCTAACCGCAATCGGAACCGCATCGAATACGATCATTTTTACATCGAATCAAGGGACGCCGGCGGCGGGCGATTGGTATGGTATAAGATTTAAACCACAATCATCAGGTGCTATGCAACATTGCATTGTAGAATACACACACACCGGTTTGAGTTTTTATCCCGGCACAGCACCGCAAATTCTTAACTCTTCCATTCGCAATAATTTCCACGGTGTTAGCGCAATTTATTATGAGACGACTGAAAATTTCGGATATCCGGCACCCGTGATCAATTATTGTCGCATCTATCAAAATAGCGATAATTATTTCTACATGCTCGAATCAAATAAATGGTGGGCTGATTCCGTCCTTAATGCCAAATACAATTGGTGGGGAACCACGAATCCGTTGGAAATTGCTGAAAGCATCATGGATTACCGTAAATTCAGTCATCAAGCTGCTGTAAATTTTGTACCCTTTTCAGACAGTAATATGCGAATCGTTGCCGCTCTTCCCGCGTTACCTGAACTGAAACATTCCATTTCAATACTGCAAGCCATGACTGGCATAAATCCTTCAGAAATGCCAAATTTGGATATTGATAGCGATGGAAAAACAGGTTTGCCGGAAAGCGTCTTTACGTTAGAGTATATAGCACAACTGCGACAAGCGCTAACGCCAACAAAAGAGCAGTTTATTAATGGCATCGTTCTTGCCGATATGACCCTGACTGTGACAGACTCTCCTTATGTCATAACCAAAAATGTGCGCATTTTGCCAGACGTGACCCTAACCATCGAACCGGGGGTGAGACTTGAATTTCAAAACCGCAGCTTTGGCATTGATGGCCATTTGGAAGCCAATGGAACCGCAACAACGAACATTACGTTTACGCACACATCGGATACGGATACTTGGGGAGGAATTCATTTTTTCCGAGAGCTACAGGCAGTATCACCTATTCGCATATTATCAATCCGGGCATAGATTTAGCGGGTATAGGCATATCTTGCCGTTCGCCGTCGCCTACCATTAGTTACAACATAATTCAAAATGCGTTTATAGGTATATACTGTATATCGGCATCTCCTCTTATCAGCCATAATACAATCCAAAAAGATGTCATAGAGATGCTTTCAATGGGTATTTCATGCGCTTCGTCAACACCTACAATAAGTGATAATTCAATCCTGAATTATGAAAAAGGTATTTATTTATTCGCATCATCTCCGGACATATTGAACAACTTAATCCAAAACAGTGAAATTCTCCACTCATTCTACGGTATTATTTGTAACAATTCATCCTCACCTTTGATTAAAAACAATACAATTGATACTTTTATTACTCCAATATATTGTTTGGATACCTGTGCCGCTCAGATTATCGGCAACCATATAAAAAACACTTCGTTTGGAATTTATTTATTGGGCGAATCTCCTGATGCCTCTCCGTTTATATCAGGTAATCTTATTGAAAATAATGGTTCAGCAATAATTTGCAACGCTGGGAATTCACCTAATATTGTTGACAACATTATCATCAACAATGCGGTTGGCATTAGTATTCATTCAGGCCAACCCATCATCCGCTACAACAGTATTTATAATAATAACCAGTACAATATTCAAATCCATGAATACGACAACCCTGACACTGTAACCATCGACGCCCTTTATAACTGGTGGGGCACAACTAACTTAACTGAGATTGAACAAGGAATTTATGATAATGCAGATGAGCCGAATTTAGCGCACCTGAATTACCAATCATTCTTAGACGGCCCGGGCGGCAACGTAGTCACCGGCGACATCAAAATTCAAAATGTATCGGCCGC
>JAOZRC010000207.1 GCA_029940345.1 Desulfobacterales bacterium | reverse complement strand
TTATGGCTTGATCATCGTTTCGGCCATTTTGAATTTCAGTTGCAACTTACCGCATTCTTTCAGATTGCGCCAGGCAGGAATTGCGGAGTGATGACGCAGTCAAAAAAGGCTACCAACATAAGGCGCTACAAACGCACCGAAGTGTCCCGCCTTATGTTGGTAGCCTCTAAAAGAATGCGGTACAATCTGGCAAATGGCCGAAGTTATGATAAAGCCCGAACTTTAAACTTAACACTTCCGAGTTACATATTGGCAATCAACAGAAGCATCTGCTCTATTTCCTGATTGAGTTGCTCAATCATCTGTTTGCGCTCCTCAATGGTAAGACTGCTATTCATTTGCAGTATTCGAATCTCATTTTTAATGCGCGCCAGTTCGTTTTCAAGTTCCCGTTTTTCATCTAACTTAGCTTGGGTGTCAGCCTGTTGTCGGTCCAGTTGGCTTTGCATTTGAACCAACTGGGCGTCAAGCGAATTAATCGTATTCGTCTGCTGCTGTTGCTGTTTCTGAAGCTTGGCCCTTTCACGCTCCAACTGCTCCATGGATTGGCGCGAATAACTTTCGATATTCTGTTCCTCATTCAAGCGTCGGTGCAAGTCATTTTGTCGCTGGATCGCTTTTTGTTCACTCCATCCGCATAACCCGCCGCGTCGCGGATCGCCGGTTGTGTAGTTAGATGTGACACCGCCCAACATCGCCAAAACTACGCAATTTAATAAAAGATGTTTACCCATTTTGTGTTTTCCTTTGTTTTCTTACGTAAAATTGTGCTACAAACATGTCGCTCCTATGGAGCTTTTAAGGAATATTTCATTCTAATTGCCAATAGTGAACCATGCCTGAACTACCCGAAGTGCAAACCCTAGTTGATGATCTCAATTATGCCAAGGTCAGCGGAGCCGTTATTCAAGCTGCCCAGGTTTTTTGGCCCAAGACAATTGCCGATATGTCGCCTCGCGCTTTTTGTCATCTTATTGCCGGGAAACAGGTAACTGCTATTTATCGTCGCGCTAAGTATATCATTTTTGATCTGACTGGTGGATGGCATCTGTTGGTTCATCTGCGCATGTCCGGCCATTTTCATATAGCATCACCGGATCTGACGCGCACCAAACATCAACATGTGATTTTGGAACTGAGTGACTTCAGGCAGTTGCGCTTTACTGACCCGCGCAAGTTTGGCCGCTTTTTTATGGTGTCGGACGTCTATCCCATATTAGGCCGTCTCGGCCCGGAACCGCTTGATAAAAAGTTCACTGCCCATCTGCTCGGATTGTGTCTGTTGCCGCGCAAGCGTATGTTAAAACCGCTGCTCCTTGATCAAACCGTTATCGCCGGTCTTGGAAACATCTATACCGATGAAGCGCTTTGGCAAGCGCGTCTGCATCCGCACGCGCTTGGCTCCGAACTCCGTATGCCCCAAATCAGGTCTTTGCATCGTGCGATTCGCAAGGTTTTGCGCCAAGGGCTGCGCAGCAAAGGCACGACCCTGGGCCGGGGACAGACGACCTTTTACTCTTTAGGAGAGCGACAAGGGCAAAATCGCAACCATTTAAAAGTATTCCGTCGCACCGGTTTGCCGTGTTTGCGCTGCCGAACGCCCATTGAACGTCAGATCGTCGGACAACGCAGCACTCATATCTGTCCGCAATGTCAAATTGAAGTGTAAAGTGTGAAGTTATTCCCTAACGTGCCGAAATCCCTATACCTCAAAATCCTTTACTTATAAGCAATCCATGTAGAAATCATAAAACGTTGTTCGGAAAATTCAGCGAGTCAATGCTTTAATAACATCATCAATAATTGATAAACAGGCATCAATTTCATCCGCTGATACGGTCAAAGCAGGCGAGAACCGCATCGTATTGGCGCCGCATCCCAAAAGCAGCAGGCCTTTTTCAAAGCTTTTCGCAATAATGGCGTTGCGTAATTTGGCGGCGGGTTTTTTCGATTCCCGATCTTTGACCAGTTCCGCACCTAACATTAATCCTTTGCCGCGAACATCCCCGATACATTCGTGTTCTTCCTGCATTTGGCGTAGTCCCTGTTCCAGGCGGCGTCCTTGCACATCAGCATTGGCGATCAGCTCTTTTTCAAGCAAATCAATGGTTGCCAACGCCGCTCGGCATGAAACCGGGTTGCCGCCAAACGTAGATGCATGGGAGCCGGCTTCCCAGTCCATAATATCGGCCATGGCTATTAAAGCGCCTAATGGCATGCCCGAAGCGATGCCTTTGGCCAAAGCGATGATATCCGGAACCACGTCAAAATGATCAATCGCAAACATTTTGCCGGTGCGCCCCATTCCTGACTGAACTTCATCCACAACATAAAGAATACCGTAATTTTTGGCAATGCGATAAAGTGTTTGATGAAATTCCGGCGGCGGGGAGACGTATCCACCTTCACCCTGGATCGGTTCGACAATGATTGCCGCGACTTCTTCCGGCGGAATCGTGGTGCGGAAAAGGGTGTCTTCAATCCAGTGTGCGCAATACACATCACACTTCGGATAGGTTAAATGATAGGGACAACGGTAACAATACGCATACGGAATATGGGTGATTCCTGGCACCAGCGGATTATAGTGTTTTTTTTGGATCGTTTTACTTGCCGTTAGTGAAAGTGCACCCATGGTGCGGCCATGAAAAGCGCCAAAAAAAGCGATATTCAATTCCCGGCGGGTATGCCAACGCGCCAGTTTAAAGGCGGCTTCCACAGCTTCCGCACCGGAGTTGCCGAAATACACTTTTTTGGGCTTCTTTCCCGGAGCAATGGACACCAATTTTTCGGCCAGTCTGATTTGGGACGGATAATAGAAGTCGGTGCCCGACATGTGCAGAAGCATATCCGCCTGTTTTTTGATGGCGTCAACCACTTGGGGATGGCAATGCCCGGTGGCGCAAACCGCGATTCCGGCTGTGAAATCCAAAAATAGGTTGCCGTCCGTATCTTCCATCCAAAGCCCACGGGCTTTTCGAGCGACAAAGGGATAAGAGCGCGTATAGGAAGGCGAAACATATTTATTATCAATGTCTATCAATGCGCGTGCTTTAGGGCCTGGCAGTTTGGTTTTGATCATTGGCATTTTCATATGAAGCCTCCTTATGGGTTTAGAATATGGACTTGCACAAAATTATCCGAGTTCGATAACACTTATTTAACAATCGAATAACAAACAACCGAGTTACGATTTACGAATTTTTGTATCCTGTTCACAAATTATGGTCAAGTGCGGTTCCGGAGTGCGAAAATTATGTTTTTCGCATGGGTCTGAATTCGTGGAACAGCACGTTATATCAGCTTTAGATAGAACATGCTTATGTCAACGCAGCCGTGGACGTTTGAGTCGCGCCAATTCAAGGTTGCGAATTGATTTTTTCATTTTGGGCGAATTCATTCGAGGCTTTAACGCCGGTTTTCTCTTTTTGGTTAAAACCTCCTGTTTTTTTATACGTTCTGCCATCCGTTTTTCGGTAATATCAATTTGTTGTGTTTGCTTTTTTTCGCGTTCGGCATACTTGTCGCGTGAGCTTCCATAGTAATAATAGTAATATTGGTAGTGATGATAGCCATCCCGTTCCGCCTGAACGCTATTGAGTACAGCTCCGATAATATTTGCTTCCACGGATGCCAATTGTTCCAGCGCCGCTTTGACGGAAGGACGCGGTGTTTCACCAGCGCGAACGATGAGAACCACGGCATCTGCTTCTTTGGCCAAAATAACTGAATCGGTCACGGCGGTCACCGGTGATGAATCGATAATAATCCGGGTGTACCTTTTTCTTAACCGGTCCAGCAGAAGGCGCATTTGGTCAGAGCCAAGAATTTCCGATGGATTAGGCGGTGTCGGACCGCACGGAAGTATATCCAGATTTTCAACACCCGTGGGTTGAATCGCATTTTTCAGTTGGCCGACTTTGACCAGCACGCTGGATAAGCCCACTTGCGGATTGATGCCAAACATACGATGAAGCCTGGGACGGCGCATATCACAGTCAAGCAAAAGAATGCGGCCGCCGGATTGGGCCATGACCGCAGCAAGATTGGAAGCGCATGACGTTTTGCCTTCACCGGGACGGGCGCTGGTGATTAAAATGGTCTGGGGTGTATTGTCAGCCGAAGAGTAAAGGATACCGGTGCGAATACCGCGAAAAGATTCAGAGGCAACTGCTTTGGGAGAATATACCGTGACCACGTCAGGAAGCGTTTTGTTCGGGTTATTCTGATCAGCGGAGGACGCGGCAAACATCGGCACCGGTCCCAGGTAGGGAATTCCCAGGTGCGTTTTGACATCATCAGGCGCTTTAATCGTATTGTCTAAGTATTCTAAAAAAAAGGTCAGGAAAATACCTGCGGTAAGGCCGATGACCATCGCCAGAAGGATATTCAGTTTTTTGCGAGGTTTAACCGGTTTACTTGGTACTTCGGCTCTGTCAATCGTACGAATATTGCCGATTTTCATCTCTTCGGTGAGCGACGTTTCTTTAAATCGCCGGATTAACAAATCATACATCTGGCGTGAACTTTCGGCCTGGCGTTTCAGCACACCGTATTGAACCGCTTTTTTATTTAAAGACAGGGTTTCCACCTTTTGCCTGGCCAAGGCGTCTTTCATGGATTTCTCTTTGGTGACGGCCAGCTTATATTCGTTTTGAAGAGAATTGATGATGCTTCTGATCTCAAGAATTTTGCGCTTTTTAAGATCTGCCAATTCGGAATTAGTTGCCACCATTTGGGGATGGTTTCGGCCATATTTTTTTTTGAGTTCAGACATCCGTTTGTAAAGCACAACCTCCATTTTCTTAATTTCTTTGATCAGGTCGTTGCTCAGGACATCAGGGATCGAATTCAGCATTGCCGGATTTTTGGCCAGGGCCGCAGCCTGGTTGTAACGGGTTTGCAAAGTGAGGCGCCGTGCCTCGGCTTCGGCCACCTGGGCGCTAAGCGTGGCAAGTTTCTGGGCGGTGATATTTTCGGATTCACCGGCAAAATCTGTTATGATTTGATGATTTTCCTTGTAACGCACCAGCGCATTTTCGCTGGTTTCGACTTTTTTACGCTCTTCATTGATACGATCTCCGAGCCATTTGACAGCATTTTTGGCCGCGTGCAATTTTGTTTCCATGTTCCGGTCGATATAGGTGCGCACCAGTTCATTGGCCATCCGCGCCGCCAAACGTGGATTTTCGGATTCCATACTGATATCCACCAAGCGGCTGTTGCGGATGGGATTGACGCCGATTCGCTTGATAAATTCGGTGACTAACTCGGAATCAATATCTTCACTTTCACCTTTGGCAGCATCAGCCCTTATTGAATCGAATTGGTCAGATTCAGGCATTAAAGCTTTAATCCAACTGATTATGGAATCCAGGATGTTAAAAACGCCCCATCCTTTAAATGGCGATGCCGCGTTCATCAATGTGGCAAATTCAGGTTTTTTGTCGAGTTGCAAACGTCGAATGACTTCACGTGCGACATTACGGCTTTCAATGATCTTGTACTGCGTCTGATAATAATCGGAACGGGTCGCGTCAACGGAAAGCACTTCCTGGATAGAAACCAGGTTCGGGTTCTCCGTTTCGATAACGATCCGTGTGGAAGCGCGGTAACTGGGAGTTGCGGTAAAAGAATAGACGGCAACTGTAAGAACTGTGATGGTAAAAAAAGTGGCGATGGTCCACTTTCTTTTCAGAATCACATGAAGATAATCACGAATATCAATCGGTTCGGTCTTTTTTTGCATACGTATAAACTTTTTTTGCTATGGGTTGGGCATCTTGATTATTAATTCAAAAGAAACTTTCGGGAACAACAATAATATCTCCTCCATAAATTTGAATATCTTTATTTTTCCTCCCGGACTGGGTGATTTCATCCACCCGGATTTCAATCACTTTTTCAACGCCTTGTTCCATCCGGATAATACGGGTGTGATTGCGGGAAGCGATTTGAGTGAATCCGCCGGCAATGCTGATGGCTTCCACGATTGTCATTTTTTGCTTTACAAGCGGATACGAACCGGGATTTTTCACCTGGCCGATAATATAAATATGTTCCGCTTGGGAAATATATAACATGTCATCATTCATCAGCATCAAATTTGCGGTTTGATTACGGCCTTCGAGAAGGGTTTCAAAATCAATATGAATGGCGATTTTTTTTTGTTCAGGCGTATCAGGAAACAGCGTGCGCACAATCATGCCTTGTTTGCCGCTTTGTTCAAAATCAATGCCGCCGGCTTTGGAAATGGCATCCAGAACCGTTTCCCTGGCTTTTAACGGAAATGTCCCCGGTTTTTTGACCGAACCGAGAACCATGAATTGTTTGCTTTTATATTCCGTGACAGTGACCGAAACATGGGCGTTCAGCAAAAACTGGCCTTTTTCCAATTCATGGGCGATATGACGCTCGATATCCGATGGCGTCGTCCCGGATACTTGTAAACGTCCGATAAGAGGAAAAGTGATCATTCCGTCAGCACTGACCCGAACATTCTTGCGCGAAAGGTCATCTTCCTCGTAAACGATGATATCAAGCACATCATAACCGCCAACAATATAGTCTTTCATACGATGTGTGTTGAATTGAGAGAATTTGAGCAAATACTGTTCCGCTGTATAACTGTCCGCGCCCTGGATCAATTTTTTCAGCCCGACATCCTTTTTTACCTGGCTTTGTTTTTTCTTGATTTCAGATAATTGATTCAATTCCGTTGCTTTCAGACCGTCAATGCCGCCCGCCGAAATTGGCGGATGATTCAACATCTGTCCGTTGTCCGCACAGGCGCTGATAATAATGCAACTGACAAATCCTATGATAATAACTGATAATTGTTTTATTTTTTGCATTCTTTCTCCGTTTTTTTACGTGTCACACTGTGTTTAGCCCAGGCTTTGATTACGGCATGTACCAACGTTGCCAGGGGAATTGCAAAAACCAATCCCCAGATGCCCCATAATCCGCCAAAAACCAATACTGCCACAATAATTGCCACAGGATGCATATTTACAACTTCGCCCAGGAGTAACGGTACAAGCAGGTTGCCATCCAATGCCTGTATAATTCCAAGCGCTGCCATCACATAAATAAAGCTCGATCCCCATCCCCATTGAAAATAAGCGACGATGCCAACCGGGAAAAACATAATCGTAGCACCAATATACGGCACCAACACTGAAAGACCGACAAACAGGGACAAAAGCATGGTAAATTTTAATCCCAGTGTGATGAACGTAATATAGCTTGTCCCCCAGACGATAAAGATTTCCCAGATTTTACCGCGCACATAATTACCGATTTGCTGATTGACTTCCCGCCACACTTCGGTTGATAATTCCCGATTTGCAGGTAAAAAGCCGATCAACCAGTCCATAATTTTAACTTTATCTTTAAGAAAGAAGAAGACTAAAAGCGGCACCAGGACCAGATACACCAAAAGGGTGAGCAAGCCTCGTACGGAGGCCACCGAAATGGATGGAATATGTTGGCCGAGCTTGGTCAGTTCGCCGCCTAAAAAGCTTGTGATTTGCTTGATTTGGTCTTCGGAAATATACTGCGGATAGCTTGCCTGAAGCTCGGTCAGTTCCTTCTGGCCCCGGACAATCATGGTCGGCACTTCCTGCAATAATTGCCCGATCTGGTTGACAAGCAGCGGAATCAAAATAAAGATCAATAGGACTAAACTCGCCATAAATATTAAAAATACCAAAATCACGGCGCCCAATCGCGGTGCTCGATACCGCTGCAACAAGGCCACAATGCCTTCCAGCAAATAGGCAATCACCGCACCGGCCAAAACCGGCATTAGCATATCGCCCATTATGAGGATAAACAAAAAGCCGGCAATCAGCAGGAAAGCCATAATAACCACCTGGGGATCTGAAAAATGGCGGTTCGTCCAATCGCGCAAAACTTTAATCATCGTCGTTACAATGCCTTTTTATGATTGTAATCAGCGTTTTTTTAAATCGCTCTGAATTGATTGACATTTATTTCCTTACAAGTAAAATAGATACATTTAACATATTTTTCAACAGCACCCAAGCAAATTCTGTTAAAACATTAAGGAAGAGACACGAAGATGTTTCCAATTATTGTCAGCGCCTGCTTGTTAGGCCAACTGGTACGCTATGACGGACGGATCGTGCCTTACGAAAACAGGTATTTAACCCGTTGGCGGCGTGAAGGGCGGTTGATTTCGGTTTGCCCCGAAATTTTCGGAGGACTGCCCACTCCCAGGCCGGCGGCGGAAATCATCAATGGTGACGGAAACGCCGTTTTAGCAGGAAAAGCCTACATCAAAGATATTAATGGAAGTGATGTGACGGACTATTTTATCAAAGGGGCGATGGCAGTGCTGCGTAACGCTTTATCTTTTAGCGTCCGCACTGCCATTTTAAAGGAAAACAGCCCCTCTTGCGCTTGCCACTCAGTTTATGACGGCAGTTTTTCCGGCGT
>JAOZRC010000891.1 GCA_029940345.1 Desulfobacterales bacterium | reverse complement strand
AAACGGTGGTTTGCACTCCTTTTCTGAAAATGGGTAAATTATTTTGTCTCCATTTCTAATCCTGAAACGTCTCTTTAATAAAAAAAGTACACACAAGCGCTGCTACGGAGACGACCAATAAGACCAGCAGCAGTGTTTCGTAGGCTTCGGGCGAATATCCGCCCGTATCCGCTTTCGGATAGGCGTCAAGAACCCTGCCTAAAAACGGCATAAACACCGCACCGCCCAGAAACGGAAACAAATTGACCGTTCCGACCGACGTGCCGGCAATCTCGACTGGGAAAAGCTCTTTGACCGTTGTGAAGGCCACAATCACAATAGCGGATGAAGTCACAGAAAAGATAAAAAACAGCAAACTTAGCAAGCCCGGGGAAATATCTTTGGGAAACAGATTAAAAATTAAAAATATCGCAACCAGTATGGATGTACAAATTATGAACGGTTTTTTACGGCTCTTTAAAAGTTTGTCGGATAGATACCCCAGGAACGGACTTCCGATAATCATGCCCCAGGCGATCATGCTGAGAATAGCGCCGGCCTGGGCCTTGGTCATTTCGTAAACATGCATCAGGTAAGGGCCGCTCCAAAGCGCACCGAATCCGAAAAATATCCCGCAATCGAAAAAGAACCAGATCGCCACCGGCCAGAAATATTTTTCTCCCACCACGTGCCGTGCGCCTTCCCATAATGACATCGGTTTAGCCGTAGTAGCGTTCGCACCGCTTTCTTTGCTGTCGATCTCAGGAATAGAAGGCCAACCCCGGTCCTGGGGTCGGTCACTGATAATCAACCAGGCCAAAACGGCGATAATAAAAGTGGCCGCTCCGATCAATTCAAATGAGATGCGCCACCCAAAACGGTCGGTCATCAACGCCAGCAACCATGTGGCGGCCATCACGCCGGCGCCTCCCACCGCATTGAGGATACCCGCCATGGAGGCGAATTCATGTGCGCGAAACCATTGGGAAAGAATTTTCATGGTCGGAATGAACACCATGGCCACGCCAAAACCGACCAATATGCGGCCGACAAAGGCAATTTCGATAGAGGGCGCGAAACCGAAAAGGGCACTCCCTGCTGAAGCGATCAGTAAAAAAAAGGTGACGATTTTGCGGGGCCCCAAAGAGTCTGAAAGAAGGCCTGCGGGAATTTGCATAAAGGCGTAAATGTAGAAGTAAACCGAACCCAAAAGTCCCAAAACACTGGCTGTGGTGTTAAATGTTTGCGCCAGATCATCTGCCACAATCGACAGCGACAGCCGATGAAAATAAACAAAAAAATAGGCCAATGCAAGGATTAGAAAAATTATCCACCGGTATCGCAGCATTTTTGCGGCTGTGTCTTTTTGCATACTTACTCCTTTACAATAAAAGATGTTCTCAGTTGACTTCTTTCAACCTGTGCAATTACAATTAAATGTAGGGTGGGCAATGTTTTTTCACTCATGTGGTTCATAGTTGACAGGCAGGCAAAGCGACCGACTTCGTTGAATGAAACAGCCTTTGCCCACCGGCCTTGCGGTAAAACGGTGGGCAAAGTTAATTGCTTTAAACTGTTTTCGATGCGACATCTTTGTATCAGCTATAAATTGGGTCAGAGGAAGAACGTTGCCCACCCTACATCTGGTAGAAATCGCACAGGTCGAAATTTTTCCGGCACCAGTACCCGCAAGCGACCGCCTACTGCCAGCCGATCACCTCGTACCCTTTGTCACGCAGGCACTTATCGACATACTGGCGAAAAACAGGACTGGGCTCATCGGAATCGAACATTCCGCGAATAAATCCGATAACCCCGCCGCCGGCCGCGCCGGCAGCAGCGCTTTGTCCGATATTACCGCCTACGATAGCCGAAATAACCGCACCGGCTGCTGCACCGGCAGCCGCATCCCGGGCAGTTTCCTTAACGACTTTTTCCGTTTGCTTATTTTTAACGCCATATTCGTTGGCAAGCTTTACACATTCGTCAATATCCGCTTGAAATTGCGCCTGGCCGGCCCGTTTCAATTGAGCGTTGGGATAAGCGGCCGGCCGCTTGGATGCGCAAGCAGAGATGACGGCGATGCAAAGGACAATACTAAGTGCTGCTATTTTGTGGGTAGGTGTCATTTTGGGCCCCCTTATTACGTCGCAAGCTATTTTTCTTAAAATCAAATGGTGTTCAATGCCTTTTTCCTATTCTTTTACATTAATTTTTGATAAAATACAAAATATACGCATAGGTCTATAAGTTTTGACAAAAGCTCAGGAAGCAATGTCAGTAAATAAA
>JAOZRC010000206.1 GCA_029940345.1 Desulfobacterales bacterium | reverse complement strand
ATCCTGAGCCGGATGCCATCCAGATAAGGCAGGCTTCGGCGCCATTTCCCAAGTGAGTCACTGCCTTGTGACGCCATGATCAAGCGTTCCAGCCCGAATCCCAGACCGACCCAGACGTCTGTTATTCCCCAGGCGCTATCCAACGGGTGCGGTCCTATGGCGCAAGAGGCCACTTCCCAATTGTCCGGCCCGCAAACGATATCGAACGTATTCCCATAGACTTCTGACGATTCGGTCACTGATGTATAATTTTCAATGCCGGCCGCTGTCATTACGATATCAGCCAACTCTTGCAGACGCGCTTTACGCTTTTCCAGAGGCAGTCTCATTTCAACAAGATTCAGCATGGTAAACTCGTTGGCATGTCGCATACCAGCGGATTCTTTACGAAAACAGGAGCCCACTTCGAATATTTTAAACAGTCTTCTCCCTCTAGCCTTGTGACATTAATTATCTAAAAGTCTATAGGAACGTGCCAGCGCAGTTATTCAAGTTGATAAATTTTTTGGAGATATTCTTTATGACGTGTAAATGACCAGAGTTCATTTTTTATGATACTGGCCGTGGCTTCACGGTTGCCCACCCGGACGGAGTAGATCAAACGCCCATGCTCGTGGTAATTGATCCGCTCCCATTGCTTATCATATTTCATTCGGGGAAAATCATAAAGACGCTGCATCAGGACGATGATCATTCTTCTTAACCGGCTATTATCGGAAAGCTCGAGAAACACGTTGTGAAAATCCAAATCTATTTCAAAATAGGCTTCAAATTTTTCCTTTTCAAGCGCTGCTTTTAATTGTTCGTTATACCCTGTCATTTTTTCAATGTGATCGGCATTCAATTTGTCGAATTCGTTAATAATCAATGCGGATTCAAGGGCGCCAATAATTTCATAATAATTTTTAATATCTTTGATAGACAGCTTTCTAAGTAAAACACCCCGCCGCGGCAATATTTCGACAAATTGCTCCGCTTCCAACTGAATCAGGGCGTCACGCATAGGCGCCCGGCTGATACTGAGTTTTTCACAAATTTCGTTCTGGTTGATAAATGATCCTGGGATCAAATTACCTTTGGCAAGTTCCTGCCTTAAATAGTGATATACTTTTTCCCGCAATGTACCGTTTGTAATCATGGTTTTTACCTAAGTCTATTTCAAATTAGTTCTGAGCATCCTCCTATAATACCAATCTGTCCAACCTTCGCCAAATTCCGGCAAGTGTGAAACGGAAAATGAAGGATGCCGAATTCTGATATATAAGATACTATTTATATATCTGGTTGTCAAATGGTAACCGTTCACTCCCCACGCTCCGGCCTGGGAACGTATAGCGCAACCCTCTGCACCTTGAATTGACGCATTTTTGTGCATAAAAGGTTCCCACGCCGGAGCATGGGAACCAGAGGGGGTGAACGGTTACGTCAAATGAGAGTCAGATAAACCGGTATTTGATTCGCGGCGTGCAAACTGTGGTTAGCACCCTGCATTTGGGAACGAATTGGCAACAATCGATTTTTTTTTAATCAGCCGTTATTTTTTCTTGACAAAACTGATAAGCTTCATATATCAGCTTTGGAAATATTGGATAATATATCAGCCTTCCTTTTTTTTACTTTTTTTCTAATTTTTTATACGTTCGGAATTCATCCGAAATTCTTATAACCTGTCAAAATTTAATAAAATATCATTCAAATAAATACAAACGACCTGTTCAGATGGTGATAGATATATCAGATCTGTTTTTAACAAGAAAGGTAAAATTGGGTAATTTGTTAATATTAATTATTAGTGAAGTTGATTCGTATTCAACGTTCGATGTTCATCTTTTAATCAGGAGGTTTCTATGTCTGAACAATTCCCCCAACATGCCCGAGCCGTTATTATCGGAGGCGGCATCATCGGATGCAGCACAGCGTATCATCTAAGTAAAATCGGCTGGCAAGACGTGGTCTTGCTGGAACGGAAAGAATTGGCTTCCGGAACCACCTGGGCGGCGGCCGGCCTGGTGACGCAGCTGAGGCAGAATCGCCAAATGTCAAATCTGGTCAGATATGCCACGGAGTTATACGCGAATCTGGAAGCCGAAACCGGAGTTGCCACAGGTTATATCACCACGGGAGCTATCACGGTCTGCCAGACCGAGGCGCGCCGTTCGGAATGGCTGCGCGCGGCGGCAAAGGCGCGCACTTATGGAATTGAGGTGCATGAAATCACACTGAAAGAAGCGGCTGAGATGGTGCCCGGAATGAGTACATCCGGTCTGATTACGGCCTTTTATATTCCCAAAGACGGGCAGACCAATCCGGAGGACACAACCCAGTCTTTGGCCAAAGGCGCTCGTTTAGGCGGCGTGCTGATTTTTCAAAACACCGCTGTTACGGATATTACGACCCGAAACGGAGCCGTGTGCGGCGTCAAAACCGAAAAGGGTGATATATCCTGTGAATATGTGGTCAATTGCGCCGGTATGTGGGGACGACAGGTCGGCAAAATGGTCAATGTCAGTGTCCCGATGCATGCGGCCGAACATGCGCACGCCGTGACATTGCCTATCAAGGGATATAAAAAAGTGTTTCCAAGCATACGCGACTTTGACGGTTTAACCTATTTCAAATCTGAAAATGGCGCGATTCTTTTTGGCGGCTTTGAAACAGTTTCCATACCTTGGGGCCGCGAGGGAATCCCGGATAATTTTAAATTCACCCAATTACAGGAAAACTGGGACCAGTTTGAAACGTTTACGAATTGTGCTTTTGAACGCTTTCCCGACATTCAGGGCGCTGAAATACGCCACCTTGAAGTGGTGCCCGAGAGCTTCACGCCAGACACATTTTTTATGATCGGTGAAGTGCCGGGACTGAAAAACTTTTTAATCGGCTGCGGTATGAATTCGGTCGGTATTGCCAGCGCCGCCGGCGTCGGTCGCGCCCTGGCGCAACAGATGGACCGGGGCTACACAGAGGAGGAACTCTGGCCGGTTGATATAAAACGCTGTTTTTCATGGCAGCAAAACACAAAATATGTCCATGACCGCATTGTCGAATCTGTGGGCGTTTCGTATCATAAACATTTTCCCAACCGGCAACGAACCACGGCCCGGCCTGTAATCCTGACTCCGATTCACGACCGCTTGAAAGCGCGTGGCGCCTGTTTCAGCCAGACCGCCGGATGGGAGCGCGCTGACTGGTTCGCACCCCAGGGCGTCGAACCGGTGCATCGTTATGACTGGCGTCGTCCCAACTGGTTCGATTATCAGGCCGAAGAACATCTCGCTGTTCGTGATAATGTCGGACTCTATGATTTGTCGTCTATGGGTAAATTGCTGGTTCAGGGACGCGACGCTCTCACGGTGATGCAGTATCTCTGCGCCAATGACATGGATGTTAAAACCGGAAAAATCGTTTACACACCGGTACTTAACGTGCGCGGCGGCTTTGAAACCGATGTCACTGTAACACGATTGGCGGAAGACCAGTTTTTTATCGTTACGGCCGGAGCTACGGTTGTGCATGATCTTGATCATTTCCGGCGCGGCATCTCCGCTTATGCACATGCTTGCGTAACTGACGTCACTCACGGTTATGCCATGCTGGCAATCATGGGCCCCACAGCACGTGATTTGATGTCTGCACTCACCGATGAAGACCTTTCTGATTCGGCTTTTCCGTTTGCCACAGCGCTTGAAATTGATGTCGCTTATGCCAGACCGTTGGCCATGCGTATCTCTTATGTGGGCGAACTCGGATGGGAGCTTTATATTCCGACCATGTTCGCAGCGCCCGTTTTTGACGCCATTGCGGAAGCAGGTGAAAAGATGGGGATGAAATATGTGGGAATGCAGGCGGTGAACTCGCTACGCCTGGAAACAGGATGCCGCCACTGGGAATCCGACATTACACCGGATGATACGCCTTTTGAAGCGGGCCTGGGATTTGGCGTCAAATTGAATAAAGGCGATTTTTGCGGACGCAATGCGCTTTTGAGAAAAAAAGAGCATGGCCTGTGCCGCAAGATGGTCATGTTCACTTTAAAAGACGCCGATCCCATGCTCCACGCCGGTGAACCGATTTTTCGCAACGGACAGCGCGCAGGCGAAATCACCTCGGGCGCTTACGGTTTCAAAGTAGGAGCCGCCGTGGGCATGGGGTATGTGAACCATCCGGAAGGGAGCATTGATGACGACTGGATTATTAGCGGTGAATACGAAATCGAAGTGGAAGACGAACGTATCGCCGCTGTCGCCGGTTTGAAATCTCCTTATGATCCGAAAAACGAGCGCGTGAGAATGTAAAATATAAAACGTATAACGGCTGAGTAAATCATAGAATATTTAGATTAAGATTCTCGTTCCCACGTTTCACGTGGGAACATGACTGGGACGCTTTGCGTCCAAGGCAATAGACGTTTGCTTTGATGGACGCGAAGCGTCCGGGGGCTGCGTTCCCACGCGAAGCGTGGGAACGAGGAATATTTGAGACTTGAAATTTATTTGTAAAAAGAGGAATCACATGTCAGACGTTTACACGAAAATATCAGAAGTGTTGATCGCCGGAGATATTAAAGAAATACCGAATTTATGTCTCCAAGCTGTTGAAGACGGTTTTTCAGCCCAGGACATCATGGATAAGGGCCTGTTTCCGGGCATGGACGTGGTCGGACAGCGCATGAAAACCGGCGAAATGTTTATTCCTGAAGTGCTTCGATCGGCCAAGGCGATGCAGGCCGGTCTGGGCGTATTAAAAGACAAACTGACCGGCGACGATGTTGGCGCCGGCATGGGCACCGTCATCGTCGGAACCGTGCAGGGCGATCTCCATGATATCGGGAAAAATTTGGTCGTTATGCTGCTGGAAGGGGCCGGCTTTAATGTGGTTGATCTCGGCGTGGATATTAAGCCGGAACAGTTTGTCGCCGCCGCAAGCGAACACGGCGCAACGATTATCGGAATTTCGGCGTTGCTAACCACCACGATGCCCAAAATGAGTGAGACGATTGCCGCTCTGACCGAAGCCGGATTGAGAGACAAGGTGAAAATTATGGTGGGCGGCGCTCCAGTAACTCAAACATTTGTCGATGACATCGGGGCCGACGGTTATGGCGCCGATGCGGCTTCCGCCGTGGAAAAAGCGAAAGAGCTTGCTCAGGCGGCCTGAAAACGTGGACGGAATAATATACAAAATCAACACAATTAATTTTTAGATTTATAACGAAAAACAGATGGCATACCTTTATTTAGCGATAGCAATAATTACCGAGGTTGCGGCGACAAGTGCATTAAAGACGTCGGCGGAGTTTACCAAGCTGTTTCCAAGCCTGATAGTTGTGCTTGGGTATGGAGTTTCATTCTATTTCATGACCCTTGTTCTAAGAACCATACCAATCGGCATTACTTATGCCGTTTGGTCTGGTTTGGGTATCGTCTTATTGGCTATCGTCGGTGCGCTTTTTTACAAACAAATCCCGGACATTCCTGCAATTATTGGTATGGGTTTGATTATCGCAGGCGTGGTGGTAATTCATGTTTTTTCAAAAACGGTTGGTCATTAAATCTGACGTTTAGTACTGCTTTGTTACTTTACTCGTCAGTCATAAGTTCTATTAACATATTGAAATCATTGATATTTAAAAAACAAGCGCAAAAATCATAATTCCAATTGCGAAAATTAAACTCCCATCCGATTTTTGGACAACATCCCAAAAACAGGGCGTTTTATTATTTTTGTATTGGGCGATTATTTAACGCAAATGGTATAAGGCGTTAACCGGTACAGCAACCTGGAAGTTCGTCCCCTATCTTTAAAGGAGTCATTGTGATGAAATTAAAAAAGGACTACACCTCATTTAAGGAGGGCCTGAAGCGGTTTGAAACCGCTATGACCGGCATCCCTGACCGGGTCCCGGTGGTCACCCAAATGCATGAATTCGCCATGAAAGAGCTGGGGATTCCTGCGAGAGAATTCTATACTACACCGGAAATTCTGGCGGCCGGCACGCTGGAAATTCAGGAAAAGTACGGCATTGATGTACCGGTTCTGGATTACGATGTTTACAACATTGAAGCCGAGGCGTTGGGACAGGCAGTTAAATACAGTGACTGCGATATGCCGGACGTAGACCGAACAAAACCGTTGATTCGGGGCAAAGATGATCTAAAAAAAATCAAAACCCCGGATTTTGATGCGGACGGGCGTTTTGCATCCGTGATCGAAACGATCAGGATATTTCGTAAGCTTATCGGAGGCGCACAAATTACGCTTAGATTCTGTGCCCCTTTCAGCTTGGCCGCAAATATCAGGGGGCTTGAACCGTTGATTATGGATATGTACGATAATCCGGATTTTGTCAAAAATTTGTTCGATCGCATTGTTGAAGAAGTGCTGGCCCCCTGGGTGATGAAACTGAAAAAGGAGTTTCCTGATGTGAAAAACATTTCAGGAGATGATGCCGCGGGTTCCTTACCCATCGTCAGTCCGGATATCATCAGGGATTGGATCGTTCCGTCTGTCCTGCGCCTGCGTGAACTCTGCGGCCCTGAAGTTTATGTTCCCAACTGGGTGGGGGAAAAATATTTAAAAGTCCCCCAGGAGATGCTTGATCTCAAACATCAGGTATGCTCCGGATTTGTAGAAGGCCAGGACCCCGATGTGGAGGAACTCGGCCCGGCCTTGTATAAGGAATATGCCGATAAAAAGGGTGTGCCGCTTATTTTAGGAATCGGAGCGGCTTTCATGGCCTTGAACACACCGGAGGAAATCGCGGACAGGGTCAGACATTACATTGAAGTGGGTGGCAAAGACGGACGCTTCGCCCTGCTGCTTTGCAATTTGGGAGCGACAACACCGCCTGCTAACGTAAAGGCTGCCATTGATGCGGTTCGTAAGCATGGAAATTACAGCTAAAAAAATAGGGATTAAATAGGGAGAAACAATCAAAATGCCTTTGAAAACAAAGCTGGAAGTTTTATCCAAAGAGGATTTTATCCGGGTTCATAACGCATCCCTGGTATTCTATGCGGAGTGGTTTTCAAATGTCAGGAGGCCGTGGATATTTTCAAACACCATGGCGCCAAAGTTGACGGCGAACGGGTTTATTTTTCCAAAAAGATGGTGGAACAGGCTTTGGAGCAAGCTCCTTCCACTTTCAGATGGCAAACCCGAAACGATGCTCACTCTGTCACTCCATAGGGGAAGGTTTTGCCGTGCAGCCCAACGGCGGCCCGGTTGATATACAGGATATTGAAAAAGGGCGCCGGCCGGCGACGCTTGCAGATTATGTCAATCTTCAGAAACTTTGCCAGGCCAGCGATATCATTGAAATGGTTGAAATGTGAAATGGGGGTGAAATGGGGTCGGGCCAAGATAACAGCTTGAAATTTACAGATATGGTTAATAATATGACGCGTAATTAGCCCTGAAAAGCACTTTTAAAGGGGTAAAAAGGCGGCTTTAAGTAATTAAGCTTGTAAAATGCCGGGAACACCTTACAAACATCATATTCCGGCACCCAAACGATTCCACACTTTACATACACACCTATAACTGGTAAACTGTTTTATAAGTAATACGAATTACGGATTAAAATTTCCAAACGTAATGAAAATAATGGGTTACGTCAGGATAAATCATACATTGTCAGATAAAGCCTTGTAACCCTTCTAATCTGCGAATTCAACCATTAAATCGCATTATAAGGCTCTCGTGCTGATTGAAATAAAATGGGGAATAAAGGGGTCAAGTCCGCTCTTGACCCTTATCGATAGTGATGATAATGAATCTTTGGCTACCAACATAAGGCGGGACAGATTATTGAGCGACTTGCTCCTTACAAGATACACATCCTCGAAGCTATGGCTGCAACCCCATGCAAGGGTGAATATCAATCCCGTTTCCTTATTGGATGTTGAATGTTCGACGTTCAAACCGTAGTGTCCCGCTTTATGTTGGTAGCCGAATTTTATTGCAAAGCATTGGGTTTAATACCCCATTGCTTGCGATGTTAAAATTGGTTTAATCCTTTGTCGATACCCCGTCCGCTTGCGGCGGGGTTATTCATTTTATGTCACGACCACTTCGTTCGGAATGTGGCATATATCTTAGAGGGTGTACTTTTCAAACACCCTCAATGAATTCCTATCTATCTGAAATAACATTATAAATATAAAAACACCGTTTTTCGGAAAACCGCGCTATTACGTGCTTTGCGGGGGACTTTTCAAACACAAACACGCTCTTAACAGGAAACTGAGAAGGGATAAATTGAAGGGAACCGGTAACCATTTTCAAATCGACAATGATATCCCCGTCAGCAGCGTGATTGAACGCATGAAAAATAAGCTGGCCGGGGATCATAAACTGCGCATCAGATTGGACAAATTGGAAGAATTAAGAGCCAAGAGCGGACTTGACCCCTTTATTGACCCCTTTACAATTCGCCGCGCACCCATCGGCCGTCCTTTTGATTGAACTCCGGCAGGCCAT
>JAOZRC010000890.1 GCA_029940345.1 Desulfobacterales bacterium | reverse complement strand
TGTTATGCTGTGACTGATATGCCGTCCCGATGGGACTCTGACGAGATATTAGCCCTTTGATTATACAAATATGACGTCCTGACGGGATTCTGAATGAATTGCACAGCTCGATATTTTTCGGATTTCAGGAAGAACTTTGCCAATTTAGTTGATAAATTTTCCAAAGACGGAAAATAAAATTGATATACAATACAATCGTCATGATCAGGATAAGCCATGCAAGGACAACAGCGCTTCCGGTAACGGCAAACCAAATCGCACCAATGGAAATATAAAGCAATCTCATATCACTCCCGGCGCAAAGCCAGCTAAATAAACGTTCTGCCGTATTTTTAGGATAGTTTTGATGGAATACGGATCTGTATTTTTCTGATGAATTGGTGATTAAAAAAACGGCGCCCATATACGCAAACATGAGCAAATCCCAATACGCTGCCGGCGGGGGATATCTGAATGCCAAAAGCAGACTGGCAACAATAATAAACTCTGCCGAACGGTCTGTCATCGTATCATAAAAGTCTCCCAATTTGCTGGGTTTCCCACTCAGCCGCGCTAACTCTCCGTCTACACAGGACCAAAGGCCGAACAACCAGACCAACAGCGCCCCGACAAAAAAATAATGCAGATAAAAGCAGAGCGCCGCAGCGACAGCAAAACAAAAATCAATAAAAGTGGCTGTGTTTGCCGACATCCCTATGGAATGGCAGTAGAAACTGATAGTACAGGATATTCTGCGTTGGATATGATAGCAGAACATCCCATCACTTTCAGGCTTGGCCAGATTCGGAAACTTGTGGTGTATATCCGAATTGCCGGAAGTCTTAAAAAGTCTCATCATATATCTCTTGATAGTGCTCGAAATCGTAAAAAATGGATGGGCTTTAGGCTAAAGCTGAATTGCATCAAAACTGAACGAATCAATTGACGCTCTGTCCTGCTGTCATTGAATCTGGATTACTTGCGAGCTGTGTTTCATAAAGCTTCAGACCGACATAATTAGAATTCGTAGGAGGTTGTACCATTTCTGTTTGACGATTGTACGCCACCATCATGCTGCTGCTGATTGCAGGAGTCCTGGCAAATATAATTAGCCGATCCTTGCGAACGGCATTGAAATTATCAGCTCCATGTACAAGAAATTGGATATTGTGTTCATCAAGCACTCCATCCGTGACAATGTATGGCGCGGCAACGACCTCTGATACATATCTGATTGATTCCATGATCTCTTTTCTGAATTCCCACGTCAGCAGAGGTGTGTGTCCTTTGTATTTTTGTATGTCTTCATCCGTTGCAAGCCCAACCACAACCTCTCCATAGCTGGCAGCTTTCTTGAGAAGCCTGATATGACCGTGATGTAATAAAGTGACTGACATATCGACCATTACACGTATGCGCATTATTTATCTCCTTACATGTCTTTGAAATTATATGAAAATATCGAAAATCCAAATCATTTGCCTAAAAATATGACCGAAAACATGAAAGGTATGAGCCTAATCGGTCATTCAAGCGCGAACTTAATCGACGCCTTTAAACCAAGGCTTACTCAATCGGTTTTTATTGATACGGTCTAAATCAGCGATTCAGATGGAAGCGGCGTTTCAGCCGTTGATGTGAACGCGACGCGGGGACTTCAGGCATTATGTACGCTTCTGAAATGATCTCTAAGAATCCGTGGGCAAATGATGTTCCTGCCCGGGATTTAAGGCTCTGATAGAGCCGGGGGAAACATGTACGGTGAGTTAGGAGGTATTTTTGATTAGATATGGAAGCTTTTTAGCCCTTTCCCATTGTTAGGGAAATGAGCTAACGAAATTGATAATTCTTTGCATTCTTAAACTTTTTTTCCATAACGGTCCTTTCCTTTTTATTACGAAATGATGTTTTCTGAATTGATTTTAAAAAAAACAATGGGCAGCCCTTGATCGAAGTCAACCAGCCAATTTACCGGATTAGAACAGCCCTATTTTTTGGGTGGTGCGGGACTCATTCTGAACCGCATTTTATCCTGCTTATGGATTTATCGGAAGCAGAACGGTTGCCTTACAATGATTCCCCCAATCCGTTACAATCAGCAACTTTCATTAGGCCATGATTCAATTGCCAGAAACATCGCTTCGTAGTTTATTTTCAGACTACAAAACTACGCACCTATACCAGCATTAAACCATCGGTGTCAAGCAGATTCAAGTTTCCGGGGCAATTGCATTAAAATACGGGCATCCTTCATAATAGCTTAAAAGTAGTTTACACTTTCATGGGGAGTGCTG
>JAOZRC010000889.1 GCA_029940345.1 Desulfobacterales bacterium | reverse complement strand
TTACATGCTATTCGCAGCAGTTATGCAACAACATCAAAGCAAGACAAAGGAGGATAGACGCATGATGCCTGCCTTAACACGACGTGATTTATTCAAATACATCATTCATAAACGCTGGGAGACAGACCCATATCCTGCAAAGCGGTCGCACTATCAGAGGCCGCCAATTCAACCAACCCCAAAGACCGCAAGCGTCCCAAAAACAGAACGCTTCTCACTTGCGGATATCAACATTATTCCTGATGAAATAATGCACAGCATCCGGCCCATGCTGCGTAAAGACGCAACAGTCCCAGCGGATATTCTGGATACAACTAATGAACCGATACAAATTTATCCCCAAAAGGCGCAAATTCTTAATATGTTTGACGGAGAGTCTACGATTGAGCAAATCGCCTGCAAACTGAGCGAAGAAAAAGATAACATGGTGTCAGAAGAAGCCTATCGTGTTGTAAAGGAACTGTTTGTTAAGCTATGTCAGGAAGGGATAGCGCATCCGGCCGACCCGTTGAAGCAATCGTAAACTATTTCGTTTGGAACAGATTGCCGAGCCTATGATGTGCTTTGCGTTCATGCTATGTTCAGTTTTTTGTATTAGAAATGTTAATTTTTTTCCATGAACGTTTTACAAATTTTACTATGGCATCATTGACTAAGAGCGCCTTTTCTTCCTGAACCAAATGACCGCTTTCAGGAATTATGACCAATTTTGAATTTCTTATATCCTTTTTTAAGCGGTGCGCCAGATGAATTTTGCTAATTTGATCCTCTTTGCCCCAGATAATTAAGGTCTTCTTGTTTATATGGCGATATTGCTTGGGAAGGCTTTTCAGTTTTTTAAAATCCATTGTTTGTAAAACTTTGATCGGAACGTATTTTCCATTATCAGTCAAAAACGGATCATAATAGTGATCTACAAGTGTGGCGGTTATTAGATTTTTATTGTAATAGGATCTTTCTAAAGATATTCGGATTACCCATTTGTTTATGGCCTTATGGATGAACGCTTTCAAAACAGGCCATTGGGATATGCTTAACATCATCGGTGGTGATATGGCGTAAGCCTCGGCATCAATTAAAACCAGACCCTTTACGCGGGCTGGAAATTTTAAGCAGGCCAATAATGCAATACCGCCTCCCAATGAATGCCCAACCAGAATAGCTTCCCGGATTTTCAACTTATCCATAAATTTAATGATAAAGTCAGCATACGAATCCAAAGAATAGTCCGCATCACGCGGTTTATCGGAGTAACCGAAACCTAACAAATCCGGTGCGCAGACGCGGTAGTGTTTTGAAAGCGGTTCGATATTTTTTCTCCAGCAATAATTTGATGCACCGAAACCATGAATGAAAATAAGCGTAAGGCCGGAGCCATGATCAATATAATTGATTTGATAAGAATCAATTTGCGTATATTTTTGGATATTCGGGGTGGGTGTCTTGTTTGAAGTCGATACGTTAAACAGTACGATGAAAAGGATAAGAAATAATATAAGGATTACTATAAATCGTTTCATCTTTCAGTCGCCAACATACGGCGGTACACATTAGATAAAGTATATAACGAAATCGGATCGTGTGTTGAAAAATCAACGTTTGATTTCAACACTGTACGATTACAGCCGTGGCGAATTTTCTGTAATTAACCCTATGCACGCAAGTGGCGGTTGGTCCGAATTTTGCGGTGCCCCTCAAACAGGGTAGATATTTTTTCTGACAAGTCTGACAACTTTAATTTTTGGGGCTTGATCATCGTTTCGGCCATTTTGAATTTCGGTTGCAATGTACCGTATTCTTTCAGATTGCGCCAGGCAGGAGTCTTCGATATACTCCTCCTTCTCTAAATTTTTCGACCTGTGCAATTCATTCAGAGTCCCGTCAGGACGGCATATTTGTAGTATCAGCAGACTAATATCTCGGCAGAGTCCCATCGGGACAGCATATCGGTATCAGTATAACAGGATATGCGCAATCACATTATAAATATTCTGTCCCGATGGGACTCTGTCAGAATCAGAGCATGATTGTACTACAAATATGCCGCTCTCACGGAGCTTTTAAGGAATATTTGTATCTTATTCAAATTCAATGGTAAATATGGAGTGCGAAAGATCGCTGCGCTTAACTTTCGCACTCCGGAGCCGTATTTAGCCATAATTTTTGAATAGGATACGAATATTTTATTAATTGCACCGATCGAAATATTTCAAGCTGTGCAAGGGTGCATTCCCAAAATGGCAGAAATCAGATAATTTCGAAGGTGACAATATTG
>JAOZRC010000888.1 GCA_029940345.1 Desulfobacterales bacterium | reverse complement strand
TTTGCGTCACAGCATCGCAAACTGTGGTTTGCACTCCGGAATGGGGAAGTTATTTTGTCCCTATTCCTTGGAATTGCTTATCATGGATATCTCCCGGATTTCGGACCACTATCGAATGAAGCTCATATCAAATCAAATGTAATTATCAGTTAGTTAGGGTAATTAATTGTCTAACCGATAAATACCATTGACTTTGTTGTCTTCCAAATCTTATTTTAGCGTTAAATATTATATTAATAAAAAGGTGTCGCATGTCGCAAATGATGTCCACCCGGGACGTTGCCCGATTTCTGAATATCAACGAAAAACTGGTGTATTCACTGGTTTCGGAAAAAGCGCTTCCGGCTACAAAAGTCACCGGAAAATGGTTGTTTCCGAAACATTTGGTCGAACAATGGATCGAAACCCATACCCTCAACTATCCGGATAATAAAATTCGTCTGCCACCTTACGACGGATTACTGATTATTACAGGAAGTTCGGATCCGCTGCTCAACAAAATGATTTACCAATACAACCGGATGCAATCCGGCCATATTGCCGTTTTCGGCAATTTGGGTTCCATGGGCGGCATACAGGCATTGCGCCAGAATCGTTGTCACATTGCCGCCAGTCATCTTCTCCAGGAAGACGAAAAAGATTATAATTTTGATTATGCCTCGCGGGAATTGGACATGTTTCCGGCAATTGTGAATTTCTGCCAGAGAGAGCAAGGCATAATTTTACAAAAAGGCAACCCGCATGAGATAAGTTCAGTGGCTGATCTGGCCAAACCAGGGCTGCGATTAGTAAACCGTGCCCTTGGTGCAGGTACCCGTTTACTTTTGGACCGGGAATTGAAAAAAGCGAGTGTTAACGCTGAAAAAATTGATGGCTACGCCCATGAAGTGTCCAGTCATACAACATTGGGTTTGGAAATTCTGGCCGGATGTGCAGATGTCGGTCCGGGTATTCGAGCGGTCGCCGAAATGTTCAGCCTGGATTTTGTGCCACTACGTTGGGAACGCTATGATTTAATGACTGTCAAAGATCGTTTTTTTGATGAAGGCATTCAACGCTTTCTGAGCATGCTGCATGAAGATGCTTTCAAGCAATTGGCTGCGGAAATGACTGGCTATGATTTAAGTTTATCCGGGAAAATGGTTTTCCCAAATAGAAAATTACCGTAAATAAAGGAGAGAATGAAAATGAGTCGTTATTTTGTAAGGATGGGTTACGCTGTATTAATGTTGATGCTAACTGCGACGGTGGCGATGAGCAGTGATCAAATATTAAAGATGTCAACTACCACCAGCACGCAGGCATCTGGTCTTCTTGATGTGCTGCTTCCGAAATTGGAAAAAGACACAGGCATCCAAGTGAAAGTGATTGCCAAGGGCACCGGCGCGGCGATTCGCGATGGCATCGATGGCAATGTGGATGTTATCTTTGTTCATGCCAAAAGCCGTGAGGAAAAATTTGTCAAAGACGGTTTCGGGACCAAGCGCTATGCGGTGATGCATAATGATTTCATCATCCTGGGACCGGCTGATGATCTGGCTAAGATTAAAGGCATGACGGATGCGGCCGCCGCTTTGAAAAAAATTGCGGCTGCCAAAGCGCTTTTTATATCGCGTGGTGATGACAGCGGCACGCACACCAAAGAACAGGCGCTGTGGAAGGCGACCGGTCTGACGATTGAAGAACAAAACAAAACAATCGTAAAAAAAGGCAAAAAAAGAGATATTACCTTTGTTCATCCGGCCGGTTCAGAAAAATGGTATCTGTCAATCGGGCAGGGGATGGGCAAAACGCTGACGTTTGCCGATGAAAAACAGGCTTACACACTGGCCGACCGCGGTACCTATATTAAATATAAATTTGGCCGTGATATTCCCATTGAATTGAAACCGTTGTGTGAAGGCGACGCCAATCTGGCCAATCCTTACGGCGTTATTCCCATTAACCCGCAAAAACATAAACATGTCCAGGCCGAATTGGCGGAGCAATTCGCCCAATGGCTGGTGTCTGAAAAAGGACAAAAGACGATTGCCGATTACCGCCTGCACGGGAAACAGCTTTTCTACCCGGATGCAGTCAAATGATTGCGACCTGTGCAATAGCTAAAATGTAGGGTGGGCAAGGGTTTGATGATTATCCTGTTTATAAATGATGATCAGGCCCGGCAAATTATTTCGTTAAAATAAACGGACTTTGGCCACCGGTTTTTATTAAATGGCAGGCAAAAGGCTTGTTCCGTTAACGAAGTCTATGGCTTTGCATAATCATCATCTAT
>JAOZRC010000887.1 GCA_029940345.1 Desulfobacterales bacterium | reverse complement strand
ATAGGCGTAAGACATATTTCAAAATCACCAATTATGACCGTGCCAAGTATATATTGCGGAAGACCGTTCCGCTCCGTTCCTCCGCTCTACTTAACTTTCGCACTCCATAATTACCATTGAGTTTGAATAAGATACCTGATGCGTTTAAACTAAAATAGCAACATAATTTCACGCGCGTTGGCAATATCCTTTTCAATTTGGGCGGAAAGTTCGCTGATACCTGCGAATTTTTTCTCATCTCTTATTCTTTTAATAAAATTCACGCGAATGTTTTCGCCGTAAATATCATCGTTGAAATCCAGAATATGCACTTCCACTGTAAACACATGGTCATCAAAGGTCGGGCAATAGCCGATATTGGCGACGCCTTTGAGCTTTTGATAATCAAGTTCTGCGGTTACAGCGTAAACACCCATTTTGGGACAGAGTTCGTCCGTCAGATTAACGTTGGCGGTGGGAAATCCCAAAAGCCGTCCACCGCGGTCACGTCCCTGGGAGACGGTTCCTCGAATCTGGTAATAGCGTCCCAGCAACGTGCGTGCTTTTTCAATGTCACCGTCGATAACCAACTCCCGGATGCGCGTACTGCTGATTCGCGGGACGGCCTCATTCGGTCGCGGACGAATCCAGTCATTGACAATCACCTCAAAACCGAACTGATGGGCATATGTTTGTAACAGATCAAGATTGCCTTCCCGATTTTTCCCAAAGGTATAGTCTTGTCCTACTACAATGGCTTTCATCCCAATACGTTCCACTAAAATATTTTTGACAAAATCAGATGCCGTAATCTGAGAAAAGCTTTTTGTAAAGGGAATGCAGATCAGGTTATCAATACCCGCACTGGCGATCAGTTCTCGTTTTTGTTCGGCAAGCGTGATTAACGGTGGTTTTCCATTGGATGTCAACACACGAATAGGATGCGGTTGAAAGGTGATAACAACCGAACTTCCGTTAATGGCATCGGCTTTTTCAATCACTTCATGAAAAAGCGATTGATGTCCCAGATGCACGCCATCGAAATTGCCGATGGTAACCACCGCTGCTTTGAACGGCTCCTTCAGTTTTTCAATTTGATCAAAATATCTCATGTCCCTTTTTTGTAATCCTTTTTTTTGTTTTCCGCTTAAACTTGGCAAGCCGAATATATACTTGAAAAGTAATACATATCCCCTAACCTGCAACTAATTTTCAACTGACGCATAGAAAAAATCAAATTTCATACGGTCAAGCGAAGTTGCGAGCGTATCAATTATCTTCTTGACAAGGCAAAAGAAAATATATATTTGTTACGAAAAAAAGCGAAATACTGTATTCGTTTTTTGCCGAAGTGGCGGAATTGGTAGACGCGCTAGGTTCAGGGTCTAGTGAGTGCATTCTCGTGGGAGTTCAAATCTCCCCTTCGGCACCATAAATAAATTAAGGGGTTAACCGGTAATCGGTTAACCCCTTTTTTGTTGGGAAACGCTAAATTGGGTAACCAAATTAGAATTATTGCGAACTGAAATTCACACCAAGTTTTAATGCAATCCCCTGTTTTTTCTATTGACAGCCGTTCTTGTAAATGATTAGTAGCTCACCAAGGTGCCCAACAGGGCTTAATAGGGAATCCCGTTTAAACCGGGAGCGGTCCCGCCGCTGTAATCGGGGACGAAATCTGTAATCGCCACTGTTTTGTCAACTAGCGAAATGGGAAGGCATAGAAAGTAGATTGATCCGAGAGTCAGAAGACCTGCCTTAATAATAAGCAGTGCGACTGCGGTGTATAGAATCGCAAGGCTATAAATTGATAGGGTCAAGTAAGCTGGGTGCAGCCCTTCAAACCAAAGTGTTTGAAGGGCTTTTTTTGTATCTTCTGATACTGGCAGAGAGTTTTCCCAGGGCAGTCAGAAAGAATAATAACAGCCTTTCAAACCAAAGCGTTTGAAGGGCTTTTTTTATGTCCTCTGTACCGGCAGAGGGTATTCCCAGAGGAATCAGGAGGTGTAATGGCAGAAGATCATTCCAAGCTGAGGTCTCCCGGCAAAAGAAACGATCTTACCCTCCTGATTCCTCTGAATCGTATTTTTTTAATCATCAGGTTTATACCAAAACTAAAAGGAGGAAAAAAGTGAAGATTAAAAGATTTGTTGTTATTGCAGTTATGGTTTCTTGTTTTATGGCTTTAAATTGCTTTGCCGCCGGAGGACATGGTCCTGAAAATCCGAAAAAAATCGGCATTCTCCTGGTGGCCTTTGGGTCGAGCGAAGCATCGGCGCAAGTATCATTTGAAAATATTG
>JAOZRC010000886.1 GCA_029940345.1 Desulfobacterales bacterium | reverse complement strand
CCTGTAAAAGCCTTCCTGGCGTTTCATTATTTTTGCTATATCGCGGGCGTCTTTGACCGCGTAAGCCAGAGATATATCTTTATCCCGGTAATCAGATACGCCAATGGCCAGAAGGTAAAGCCTGGGCTTGATAACAGGGTCTCCTCTGGCGGCCTTTGATGTTTTAGTTTTGGGATCCGTTTTTTTTGCAACTTCTTTCTTTTTAACAGGTTTTTTGGCCGCAAGAGTGGTTGTCTTGGTTTTTGCAGGAGTCGGGATTGCCCGACGCAGCTCAAGCGTGGCCGCCACACTGACAGCGTTTCGGTTTTCAGCAATGAGCGATATATTGAAGTCTGATTTATGAGGCGCCGGAACATCAACTTGTCCTTTTAGCGGCACAGCGCCAGTCTGTTTTAATTTATGCACCGGGCGGCCGTCTATCATCACTTTCAATCCGGTCAGCGGTTCCCTGGATGGGTTGCGAATTGAGTATGACACACTTACTGACTTACCGGTAACGGTATGGCGGTCTGCCGGCGCAAGAATCGTCACTACCGGCGGCGACAGTTTTTGAATATCCGTTACGGCAGCAGGCGTGCTTTTGCCGGATGATTCATCGGCCCGTCGTAGCGCCATCTCTTCATCCATAGTTGTAAGGATATTGGCTGTCACATCCGGCCGGTAGTATACCGACCGAAACCGGGAAGCCGGGAAGAAATCGGGCGTCAGATCCCGTCCCCGGTTTACATGCCAGCCGATCAAATCTTCGCCGCCGGCGGACGTCGCATAGTATCCGGATGGCGTCCATACGATCCAACGCTTACCGTCCTTATGCGGAAACAAAGCCAGCAATTCCCGCCCGTTTTGTATGTGATACCAACGGATAGAGCCATCCGCAAGGGCGACTATCCCTAATTGACCATTTCCGGAAACATTGACGCCCCATACTTCACCCCCAGTGGGTGTTTTCCATTGTAAGGCACCTTTACGGTCAAATCGGCGCAGATAATAGGCCGTTCCTAATAGAAATGAATTTCTGTCAGGAGCCCAAGCAAGGCAGTATGACATTTCCTTTTTATCAAGTGCGAGCCTTTCTCCATTTAGCTTCGGCAAATAAGAATTTTGCCATTGTGAAAGAGTGGATTCCTTAATTTGCGTAACAGGCCGTCGCATTCCTTTATTGTTATTTGCAAATAATAATAAAGTGCGGGAATTGAGATCAAACACCGCCGGACGTTTACCGCCTTGTCCAAGTGCGAAGCGAACGCGCCAACCATTATATGACACCGAAAAACCGCTTTGGTTAATTCCACGGTAATCCGGTGCATCAGCGTGGAACGATAGCAGTCTGCGCCCTTGCCGGTTTAAAAGCCCCCAACACGGATCAGATGCAGCAAACACAATATTGCCGTTTTTTAAAGGTCTTATCTGCATAATCGAGTTTTGCGAAACGGCGATGTCTGTAAAAACACCACGTCCGGCATTGTTCCATATTCGGATAGGGTTCATACCGGAACCGTCATCATAGCTTCCGCCGGCCATCAACCGGTTTCCGTCCGCCGACCAGGCAACACTGCTTATATCACCGTACTGAACACTGGCAGTATCCGGGGCGTATAATAAAGAGAGATCATCGGCAGAAAGCACATTGACTTTGGCGGAATCGCTAAATCCGACGGCAATCGCTTTTCCGTCAGGTGCAAATGCAACGGAAAAGGGCTCCTTGCCGCCTTGGGCTTTCTTTTTGATTACAAGCTGAAAATCAGGGTCATACAGGCGAACATATCCGTCATAACATGCGGTTGCCAAACGTCCATCTTTAGCAAAGGCCGCCCAATAGACGGCGTCACTATATTTCGTATCCTGGGTCTGCAAGCGCCAATCCCGGGTCAGATAAATTCTGAGGCCGCCCTTTGGCCCAAGGGCAGCCGCCAGATATTTTCCATCAGGTGAAAAAGCAAGATGATTGATCACATCCGGCAGTCCTATTATACGGTCAGAGATGGCGCCCATATCTGGGTTGAAAATGTAAATGCAGGCTTCTTTAATCCGGTCGCCTTTTGTCCATCCGCCAGCGGCCACCGCACTGCCATCAGGTGTGATGGCAACGGCATAAAGCATACCATCATCATCAGAATCGGACGGAACCCTGAAAATTTGCCGTAAACGTCCGGTTTGCAAATCCCACACGCGGACCGTCTTATCATCAGACGCTGTGACCATGGTTTTCTCATTCGCGTCAACATCAATGCGATTTATCCGCGCCGTATGCATTCCGGTTTCGATGCGCAGCATTGGCTCT
>JAOZRC010000205.1:7028-8518 GCA_029940345.1 Desulfobacterales bacterium | reverse complement strand
GGATCGGTTTAAATGATGATATTTCCGTATTACTCTTGAAACTCGGGGTATTTAAAGATAACGAAAATGTTGATCTTTACCGCTTTGATATTCCAATCTTGTTTAATACAAAAGTGCGGCAACAAGCCCAACGGGTTATAGAACATCCGGATAACACAGCAAAAGCGCTTTCAGCCGGTCTCAATCGAAAAGATCTGACAATGCTTGCCACAATGACGATTGATGGCCAGTCAACCTTGGATTTTGACGATGCCATCAGTATTGAAGATAACGGCGCTTATTATCGGCTGGGCGTACATATTGTTGATGTCGGCCATTTTATAAAAAATGATGATGCGATTGATAAGGCCGCACTCACCCGGGCCAGTTCGATCTACATGCCGGATCAGAAAGTTCCCATGCTTCCGGCAAGTCTGTCTGAAGAACTTTGCAGTTTGAAAGAAGGTGCCTTGCGTCCGGCGATCAGTACAATGATAAAGGTGCCTCGTCTGGCCGACCCGCTTTTTATAAACGGCTTAGATTACGAAATCGCACCCAGCCTGATTCGTGTTAGGCGCCAACTGACATATCATGATGTCAACCTTATGGCGGATACGAACAAAGATATTATCATTCTGCATAAAATTGCTAAACACTTCCGTGATTACCGGATGTCGCAACAGGCAATTCAAATATCACTGCCGGAAGTGAATATCTGGCTTGATGAAGATGGTGAAATTGTTATCAGCCGAATTAACAGGGAAAGCCCGGCGCGTATGATTGTGTCAGAAATAATGATTATGGCCAACTGGTTCATGGCGCAGAGTTTGGTTGCCAATAAAATGCCGGCGGTTTTCAGATCGCAGCCTGAACCCCGGGAACGTATTTCCAAAGGAGATGAAAGCACATTATTTGACAATCTTATGCAACGGCGTGCCTTAAGTCGTTTTTTAATAAGTGCTGAACCGGGACGTCACGCCGGCCTGGGATTGGACTGCTATGTCACGGCAACATCGCCGATTCGGAAATATTACGACTTGATGACACAACGTCAAATTCGAGCGATTCTCGGGTTAGAGAAACCTGGTGATGTGGAACAAACGAATAACCGAATTCAGATGCTTCAAGAGCAAATGCGCATGGTTGCGCTAATCCAACGAAAACGCAACCGGTATTGGCTATTAAAGTATCTTGAAAAACGAATCGGGCAGCAAGAAAAAGCCCTTGTATTGTATTGCCGACGAAACAGTGTGCGTATTATAATCATCGAATATATGCTGGAATGCGACTTGCCTTTGAACGGCAGGATGAGTTTGGAACCGGAAGATCAAATTTATGTTAAAATTCAGCATGTCAATGCGCGTCGGGATGTATTGGCCGTATATTTATGTTAAAAGCTTGAAGTTCTTATAAGTTGCTGAAATCAATTTTAATTATAAAAATCATATCAACTCTGTCAGTTTCAATTAATTCAATGTGTTACGGAATAACTTGAAACTTATAACTTGAAA
>JAOZRC010000205.1:0-6928 GCA_029940345.1 Desulfobacterales bacterium | reverse complement strand
AACTTATAACTTGAAAAATGTTGTTCCTGAAAATACCAAAGGAGAATAATAAACACGATGAATGTCCTTGATAAAATACCCGGTATTGTACCGGAAAGCTTGAATTTGAATAGCAAATTTAAATTCAAATGCCATAATAAAATAAAATGTTTTACCAAATGTTGCCGTGGTATCAGTATAACGCTGACGCCGTATGATATCATCCGGTTGAAAAACAGTCTGAAACTGACTTCGCATGAATTTTTAGCTTTATATACGACCCCTCAAATTTTGGAAAAAACCGATTTGCCGATTGTTACGCTCCGTTTAGGCGATGATGAACTGAAATCATGTCCTTTTGTGACGGATAAAGGTTGCATTGTATATGAGGACCGTCCGACGACATGTCGTTATTATCCGCTTGGTGTCGCCTCGTTAATGTATAAAGAAGGCGTTGATGAAAAAGGTTTTTATTTTTTCGTCAATGAACCTCACTGCCTCGGCTTTGAAGAAGAAAAAGAATGGACGGTGGAGACTTGGCGTAAAGATCAAGGTGTTGATATCCATGATCTGCTGAATGCCTCATGGACAGATATGATTGTTCACAAGCGTTCTTTTCCTCCTAATATCAAATTTACTGACAAAACTAAGCAATTGTTTTTCATGGCCTGTTATGATATTGATAAATTTAGGGAATTTGTATTTGAAAGCACCTTTCTTGACCGCTACGCTATTGAGAGTGAGATTATTGATAAGATAAAAAAGGATGAAATTGCACTGTCGGAATTCGGGATAAAGTGGTTAAAATCAATTTTGTTTAAAAGAAAAGATGCTGACAATTTTCAATTAAATGAAGAAGACGCGAATTTAACAAATGCAGGCGCTGACAAGATTCAGAATAAGCAGTCGTAATAATTTATATTTTTTATATTCTCGTCAGGCATAAGTTCTTGTAAGTCACTTAAATGATTGAAACCAAAAATATGGTATCGAATTTATCAGTTCCAATTCATTCAAGGGGTTTCGTGATAACTTGAAACTTAACACTTGTAACTGACGAGTTATATTGTTAAATCAGTCAAATTGCTATGTGTATTCGGAGTGTCGTTTGATTATAACAAAGGATCAAGGGGTTATGAAAGAAAAAATGAAAACTGAGGTGTTGTCCGATCAGAAAAATAAAAAAGGCGATAGTGACAAAATCCGTATTGTAAAATTTTTTCTGACCTTTTTCCAGCTTCAGAAAGGTGCATCTGAAGAATCTCTCAGCAAATTTGTTCCCATTGATGGCCAAAAATCAGAGCATATATATGAATTAAGTTTCAGACATGAGGAAAAATGGCATTCACGACGAATGAGCATTGCCCCCTTGGGTGAAAAAAGCGGTAGTAAAAGCGCATGTTTTAAAGTCACTTATGACAATCTGATGGTAATTAAAATACCGCCGTTTCCGATTAAGCATTTTGATGAATATGTTAAAAATGTTGATGATGAAAGACGTATCGTCGACGCATTAATGCCGGATATTGATTGCATTTCACCTCGTGTATCCACCATTTTAAAAAAGATCGCGCCTTTCTCACGTGAGGCTGAAACAGATCCTGAAAAATTTGAACAGAAATGTATCCAGCGTCTCAGATCTTTTCCCCAGTTTCAAAGACATTTAAGAATTGGCAACACATTCGCTTTTTTTATGGATTTATCAAAACATCTCTTTTTGAGCCAGGTGATTCGAAGAATTCACAACATTGAAGAAAAATTGGAAAAGGAGATTATCAGCCAATCTGACAGTTTGTGGGATTTGATGGTGTTTGAAGACATATATGGAACCAATACAGCACCGGTTTTTTATAGTATGAATGATGTCTATATGGATTATGACAACCGGCTTAACCTGATGCTTCGGCAATATGAAATGAATGACTCTGTGCCGACGTATGAAAAGAAAGAGTGGTTTTTACGCCATTTGGCCCGCAAACCGTTAACCTCGAAGCACGCCAATGTTTGGCCAGGATTTGCGGATGAGTTGAAATATTTGCTTGAAACGGTGTTCAAGGAGTACAAAGATGCGATTAAAGATTATCGCACCACCATTAAAGAATATGTTTATAAACGGTCATTTAAACAGAATAATCGACAACTTCAGATAATTATCAGCAAACTTCTTACCGTCCTCCAGAAGTTGCAACAAAAGGGTGTGGCGATCAGGGATTTGAAACCGGATAATATTTTTATCATTGAACATACGCCGGGAACACTGCTTTCATCAGCTCAATCAACGGATTTTTCTATCGGATTGATTGATTTTGAAACAGCCGTTCGATTCAAAACCAAGTATGATAATAAAATCGAACAGCCCTTGCTGGCTGGGACGCCATCTTACGCCACACCATCACACTTGTTTCGAAATGAACTTTTATATGAAACCTTTCAAGATTTATCCCGTATTTTCCATTTCCAAGATTGGCAAGCCTGCATCGCCATCATCTACAGCATCACCACCGGGGAACACCTCGCTGAAAAAACCGGACGACTATTGCCGGGTATTATAAAAATCATGCGTAGTACGGAAATGAAAAACATGACGCTAAACGATCTGTTTAAAAAAGGGAGTCATCTATTTTGGCACACGGCGCTGAATGAGTTCGTCGAAAAGCTGCGCATCAAGGAGGACATGCTTAAAGCTCTCCAAATCCGACTTTCCCAAGAAGTCAAAGAGTTATTCAAACATGAGCTCAGCATCGAAAATGATCGTGTGAACAAAATCATATGGAAACAAATCGATAGCCAAAATATATTTAAAAGCCGTAAAAGCCGTAAAATATTATCCGAATCATCCTATCAGATCATCGGACAGTATAAAGCCAAATGTGAATGCGGCCTGAATATCCCCAAATCAAAGTCGAATATCCGCAAACTGACCGTTAAATTTTTAGCGGATTTAGAGCATCTTAAGCTCCAGTCCGAGCAACTGGCTCACACATTTGAACTGTTAAACCAAGAAATAACCACTTTATCTGTTTACGATCTCCTGGAACTGATGTTCAATGTTGTGTTAAAAGCCATGTATCTTGAAGACTGGGGAGACCTTTCCGTATATAGCGAGCATTTGGTGGTTGATATCGACAAAGATGACAATTTATATGCTGAAACCGTTGTTCTTGAAAACACCCTTTTATACGATTAGCGGTAACTTGTTATCCTCACCGATTTTAACATTATAGCCAGCCTATCACCCTGAAAATCATAGTAATTTAAACTAATCCCATGCTTGTTCAGCCGATTTAAGACGTTTCAAACAGGCTTAAAAAAAATGTCGAGCTTACTATTGGAACGATTGGGACGCAAGCAGCGGCTAATCTTCATTGGATGTTTGCTTTAGCCGCTTTTCCAATGATTCGACTTTTTCAGACAACGCATCAATCACATCTGTCAGTTGAATGACCTGTTGACGGGTAGCCAGGTTCATTACCTCAAGCATTTCCTTAATCCGTTTATCAATCGTGGCACCGATCCAACCTTTTAAATTTTCGGTGTAGCCGATAATCTCTTTCTTCAAATTACGACCCTCGGATTCGGACAATTCCCGATCCTTGACCAGCTTATTGACTAACTTCTCAGTTTCATCTTCCGCCAGTGCCAGGGTGCTTTGCCATATGGATGTATATTTTTTAGCATAGTCCGCCACGGTATCGCCACCCTTACGTATCAATCGTATTAATGCACTGGCTGACAGATTGTCCTGGGCTTCTTTTTCACCATGAGCAATCAATTTGGCAAGCACCGACGCCGTAATATCCTGCCCGGTTTTGTTATCTGCCACAGAGATTTCCACGCCCTCTTTAATCATGGCGGTTAACTGCGTGAGTGTAATATATTTTTTGTCGGTCGTATCATACAGCTTCCGGTTGGCATATCTTTTTATTTTGTGCATCCTGTTTTCCTTCTTCGCCAGGGTGAAATCGTAGAATCAGATTACGGAGAAATCTCAACTTTGTATAACGATCCGTTTGAATCCCGTCGCTACGGACAAAGTGAAGTGGTATTTGGCTGCCAATATGGGGCGAGATTCCGCCCGCCTGGCCTTAAAGCCTGTTTGAAAAGTCTTAAATCGGCTGCAAAAACGTTCTCACACCTTTGCGCTTCGATCAGTGCTTATCAAACAAGCTCTGAAATTAAAGGGCTAAACCGTATGTTTGTTATTCAAATAGTCCACTTTGGTGTTTAACGTTTCGAGTGCCTGTGTTAATCGTTCGATATCTTGCTTTTGAGGAATATTAATACGTGACAACACACCATCGACCGACCGAAGGAATGTATTTTGAATGCCTTTTAATCGAATTCTTTGAGTCACAATTTTTTTGGCGTTGCCGGAAACATCGTCAACAACTTTACGCGTATCAGTTTTGACCGCATCGATGAATAATTCAGCATTTTTAGTGGTGTTGGCGGCATATTTATCTTTATATTGATCAAACGTCGAAGCGATCTGCTGCGCTTTTTCTTTGATCGCCCTGCGCAGGCAAAATTGCTGTTCAGATTCAGGCTCTTTTTCCACTGTGCTTTTTTCTTGCCCGTCAGTTTTTGCATCCGTATCGGCTTTTCCTGTTTTTTCCGTTTTGGGGTCAGAGCGTTGTCCCATGGCAACGACATCTTCAAAGATAACGCGAGTGTCCGCTTTTACACCTTCAGCCAACTCTTTCCCCGCTGTAATGATCTGTTCGGCATATTTACCCTTATACTCATTAATCATTTCCCCTACTGCGTTCGTGCTTTCCCAAAACTTATCCATATAGGAAAAATTCATTTCCGGTTTTGGCGTTTTAACCTCTTTTTTTGTCTGTGTCATGGTCTGATACCTCCTGATGATTTTTTTATATGATTACAAAATTGTTTATTAACAAAAAATTAAAATGCCGCGCTGCGTCATTGACATCCAATATGATGCACCGCGTCATGTTTGTCAAGTTTTTTTGCCCTTTTTTTTAAATGCGTTTAATTTTATCTTGATTATAACGGATTTTGGGAAAAATTATTCCGCAGAGCGGCAAGCTGCTAAAGCCATTTTTATTAAACGTTAAGTCAGCAATAACGGTTGGGTAAATTACACCTAACGCTATACTTGACAATAGAGGCGCTATTCTTACTTTGAAGAAAGTCCGGTTAGCGCGTAACCTGACAAAATGCCAAGAAATGCGAATTGAATAACTTGAACAAAATTGCCAGTCTCTGGGTCTTGATTACGCGCCTCGAATATGAACCCAAATTCTTCGCAATTATTGCTTAATCGATTTAATCCGCGTTCCCAAGGTAAAAATATGAGCGCCTACATGTTCAGACTTAAAGCATTAACATTCATAATAAAAAAGAGCGTGTGAAATGGATGACCCAAAAGAGTATGACAAAAAAGTGACTGAAAAAAAAAAAGCCCTTCAAGCGTTTCAATCCTGCCGACTGAACACAACTTACCATGATCTCATGCAAAACCCCGAATATAAAAACATCGCCATTTTTTTCTTTCGAAAGCTATATGGTCCTGAAGATTATGAGTTCCGCAACACCAGTATGCAAACGCTTCACAAAGCGATGGATGGTCGAGCACCCAGGGGAATGATTAATGCCGTCAGCATGGTGATTGAATTGCACGATTTGTCAGATGATTTGGACAATCGCATGGTTGACCTTTTGATTACAAACGATTTCGGCGACGACATGAACATGGCGCAATACCAGTCGATTTACCGACAGCTTGACAATTACGACGAACGTATCGGGCAGATCGAACTCAGCCTGAAAGTGACTCGTGTTTTTTACGATCTCAGCCGCAAATGGGTCGTGCGACTTTCCTTAAGAACGGTTCGAAGCATCGCACATATTTTGGGAATCGGCAAAATAATGGATTTTGTTTACGAGGGTTACACCGCTTTTCGTGTCATTCATGATATTGACTTTTTTGTCGAAACAATCGAAAAACGTGAAAAGGCCTGGCATGCGAAAATGTGGCAAGACGGATCAGAATTTTCAGAATTAAAAAATGAACAAAATTGAATTATGAAACGTGCACTTATTCTTTGCGGCGGTGGTTCACGGGGGGCGTTTCAGGCCGGTGTGCTAAAGTATTTAGATGAAAAAGGATGGCTTCCGGATCTGATATGCGGTGCATCGGTGGGTGCCGTCAATGCTGTTGCAATTGGCTCGGGTATGACCCCGGATCAAATCGCCACATTATGGAAACACTTTGATCGGCGCAAAATTTACCGGATAGCGCTCACCAAACATCTTCGTTCTTTCTTCAACAATGGTGCGTGTCAATCCTTGATGGACCCCTCCCCTTTAAAAAAGTTACTGGTAAAAAATATCAATATTAACAAATTGCGTCAAAGCAGCATTGAAATCATCATCAATGCGGTTCACCTGCCAACATCACGTCTGAAATATTTTACGCAACGTCAGATTGATATTTCCCATATCATGGCGGCAAGCGCCCTCCCAGTCTTTTTCCCCTGGCAGTTCATTGATGGCGAACCTTACTGGGATGGCGGTATGATCGAAAATACGCCTATCGCCCCGGCACTTGAACGGCAGGTCCAAGAGATCATTATCGTGTTTCTGACACCCATAGGCAATTTCAAATCACCCTTACCCCGCACACCTTTGCAAGCGGCTGAATTTGCTATTGAACAACTTCTGCAAGGGTCATATCAAAGTATTGCCTTAAACCAACGCTTTCAATTTAAAACAGTCCAAACAAATCGCGAAAAAATCCCAAACTCCGGATACTACAATTTAAAAGACCCTTCTTTGCGTGTGGCTACTGTTTCACCTACACGTATGCTCGGTTTCCCATCTTTTTTAAGATTTTCAACCTCACAGGCCGAACGATTGATTGAGGAAGGCTATTACCAAGCTCGAAAGCAACTGGAATATTGTATTTAGTAAACCCGTACTA
>JAOZRC010000885.1 GCA_029940345.1 Desulfobacterales bacterium | reverse complement strand
TGAGCCCACCCGTTTTTTCCCGGTGTCCAAAGGAAACGGTAAAACACGCATCATCTCATCGGTGTGCCTGCGGGATAAAGTGGCGCAGCGTGCGGTGTTATACTCGTGAAGGCCATAATTGGTGATTTTATAATTGATCAATGCCTTAATTCATAGGTGTAAGACATATTTCAAAATCACCAATTATGACCGTGCCAAGTATAAGTGTTTTGGCGCCTTTGGGTGAAAAGCGCTTTCACCACAACTCGTTCGGCTACCGGCCCGGACGCATCATTGATATGGCCTTGGCGCGTGCCCGGGAATATATTCTTTGCGGCATGGAATGGGTGGTTGACGCTGATATCAAAGGCTATTTTGATAATATTCCCCATAATATACTGCTCAAAAAAGTGAAACGGTGGGTCAATGACGCCCGTGTGACCGATTTGATCCGGCGCTGGATTGAAATCGGTATTCCACGGCGGGGCTTCTTGTCTCAAGCCAAAGGCATTCCCCAGGGAGCCGTGATCTCGCCGTTTCTGTGCAATCTGTTTCTCACCGCGTTTGATAATGACATGGACGCCGGTAATCTGCCGTTTGTACGTTTTGCCGATGATTTCCTGGTGTTCGCCAGATCAAAACGCGACGCCCGAAACGCCCGAGGCTATGTTGAAAGCAGTTTGGGCAAATTAAAATTGCGCTTGCACCCTGAAAAAACGCGCATCACCCATTGCGGCCCGCATGTACGCTTCCTGGGCCGCAAACTGCCGAAAATTAAAAAACCGCTTCAATTCAATTAATGTCAGGAGGAAAACACCCATGAACATTCGCAAACCGGTGGTGTTCGCTTATGACATCACCAAAAACAAAACCCGTTACAAGGTTCTCAGAATATTGAAAGAGTGGCGTCTGGACGGCCAGAAATCGGTGCATGAATGCCGCCTTAAACTGCGGCAGGCCGAAGAACTTTTTATCGAAATCAACGAACGCCTGAACCCAAAAACCGACCTGTTGCTTATGGCTTGGTTGGAACCGCATCGCTCGGTTCTTTATCGGGGCATTGGCAAAAACAGTGTCAGCCGTAAAATTTGGTATATGGGATAATTTCACATTGAACATCCAACTTTCAACATCCAACTTTCAACATCCAACTTTCAACATCCAACTTTCAACGTTCAAATAAGGAGGGTTCAATATGCAACGCTTAGGATGGTGGCTGGTGGTGTATGATATTACCAATCCGCGACGGTTGCGCAAGGTGCATTACCGCATGAAAAAGGAGGGCATTGCCGTGCAGAAATCGGTTTTTCTGGCGCAAGGGGATGAAGCATCGGTTAATAAATTGCTGGATCGCATCGCTACCTGCATGAAATTGTCCGAAGATGACCTGCGCGCGTATCCCATCAGCCATCCCAAACATGTGTGGACCAATGGACCGAATCCGTTGGCGGAATTGCCCGCGGTTCATTTTCAGTCCGGCGGACAAAAGAAAACGCGCCTGCGCAGTGTCAAAAAGAGTGCCGGATGGCTGAAACGGCTTTGGAAGGCCGGAAACTAATTCAACGGTTTGCCGTATTTTCACTTCGTCAATCGTCATTCCATTACTCAACTCCAAAACAAATGACGATTAACGAACACAAATAAGGAGGAAAAAATGTCCGATATCACATTAGTGTTAGACCGCAAGAAACTGGTTGCCACCACCGAAACCAATCTGATCCGGATTGATCAGCCCGGATTCGAACCGCAAAAAATTCCTTTAAAAATGATCGGCCGGGTGATCGTGGCAGGTGCGCCCATGGTGGCGTGCAGCGTTTGGCGCACATTGGCACAGCATAATATTCCGGCTGTCATTTTACCGGCCCGGGGCAAAGGCGCCGCTGCCTACCTGGGAACTGTCATACCGACATCAGTTGAAAGACGTCTTGTACAGTATCAGGCCGTATCAGATGACAAACTCACCTTGGCTGTCGCCCAATGGCTGCTCACTGAGAAATTGAAAGGCCAGGAAGCTAATCTGGCGATAATGGCCAAACGAAATGTCAAACTGGATGATTACATTGAGCGAATCCGAACCTGTCGCCGTAAATTGCAGGAAGATCGCCATTCCGAAAGCCTCATGGGGCATGAAGGTGCCGCGGCCAATCAGTATTATAAAGCGCTGGCCAAGGTGCTGCCCGCCAAATGGAAATTTACCGGCCGCAATCGCCGCCCGCCCCGGGACCCGGTCAATGGGCTGTTATCTTTAAGCTATACTTGGCACGGTCATAATTGGTGATTTTGAAATATGTCTTACGCCTATG
>JAOZRC010000204.1 GCA_029940345.1 Desulfobacterales bacterium | reverse complement strand
CCTCGCTCTCACACTTTTTCGCTTCGATCACGACTTTCCAAACAGGCTCTTAATTGATCAGATTATGAAATAGGGAAAATATTCAGTCCCTGATCCTTAAAAAACTACGGCCGGCTTGGACGAAAATCAGTTTTCTTCCTCTTTTCAGTTCGCTTATTACTGTCAGATTTTGGCTGTATATCTGAAAAACGCCGGGCGAAATTTTGCGGTCGAGTCGCCTTTTTGGCTTTTTTTTCTGAAACAGAACGATGTTTGGGAGGTGAGTCTTTTTTGGTCCAGGTAACACGTTGATAGGTTTTTTGTTTTAAGCTGTTTAATAAGGTTTTAGCCTGGTCAGGGTTGTAATTGTAGCCATAAGTGCTGTAGTGTTGATAGTAAGCGTTGTAGCCATATTTCTTGTTTAGATTCAGTTTATTAACAATACAACCTAAAATGGTTGCGTTGACATTCAGCATACTCTTTTTGAAATGGCGTAAAGCTGTGCGGGTTGTTTCTCCGATACTGCTCACCAGGATGACGCCGTCAACGTGCTGGGATAGAACTAAAATATCCGCGAATCCCAAATGCGGTGGTGCATCAATGATAACCCGGTCACACTCTTTTTTCAAATACGCTATAAGCTGGGTAAAACGATTGGAAGCCAGCAGTTCCACCGGATTCGGCGGAACCGGACCGGAAAAAATGATATTCAGGTTTTTTATGCCCGATCGGCCGGATGTGCATTTTTGAACCATACCCGCCAAATAGTTGCTGAGACCGTGGCTGCCGGCCTTATCAGCCGACGGAAAAAGCGAGTGAATGCGGGGCTTGCGCAAATCGGCGTCTATCAAAACCACCTTTTCGCCTGAATCCGCAAAGGCAAGGGCCAGATTAAGTGCAAGCGTGGTTTTCCCTTCTCCCGGTAACGAACTTGTTATCAGGAGACTTTGTGAATGCTCTGCGGCGCCGGAAAGTTGGATTGACACTTTTGTGGTGCGTAGCGCCTCGGAAAGCGGATTCCGAGGGTCGGTGTTATAGATTCTTTCAATGGGGTTATCCGGAATTTTAACAATCGGTACGACACCGAGAATCGGAATTTGAAAACGCTCTGTGATCTGATCTGGATCGGTGATGGCATCTGCGTGATATTCTTGCAAAAAAGCACCGCCCACGCCAAGGAAAAGACCAATGGCGACTGCAAGTAAAAGGTTGAGCAGAACCTTGGGCTTGTATGGAAAAATCGGCATGGAAGCCCGTTGCACGATTTGGATATTACTTGCGGAAATGCCAACCATGGATTCGATCTCTTTGGTGCGTTCCAGGAGACTTTGATAGATGGCCTTATTGGTGTCCACCTCTCTGAGCATGATTTTATATTGCGTCGCCCGCTCATTCAGTTCCAATGCTGACACTTTCTGTCGCTTTAACCGTTCCTGCATGGTTTTTTGGCGCTTCAGAGCGGTTTGGTAGTCGTTTTTGATCACCTGAAAAATGCGTCGTTCTTCAGTGTTTATTCGCCTGAGAATGCTGTTCATGCGCGCCTTTAACGCTTTTACTTGTGGATAATCATCATGGAACGTGACTGTCAGATATTCATACTCAGACCTAAGACGGGCATAATCCGCTTTTAAGTCGCCAATTACCAGACTTCCCTGCACTTGCGGCAAATTCGCGGGATCACTTGTTTGCGCCTGATGATAAAGCGCTTCTTTGGCAATTAGCTCAGTTTCGGTATCGGCTATCCCTTCATTTAGTTTTTCAAGTTGTGAATACACGCTATTTAGCTTAGAGTCTAAAGAGACAATGCCGGAGTTTTGAGAAAACTCGTTCAACTTCTCCTCTGACTTTTCCAACGTGATCTTAGAGCGGTCGATCTGTTTCATCAGAAAGGTACGCGCCAATTTGGAAGATTCCAGTTTTTTTTCCATTTTCCAACTGACAAATTCATCCGCCAGCGTGTTAATAATATTTTGAGATAGTTTACGGTCCGATGTGGTAAACGTCAGATCAATCAGCATGGCATTCCGTTTTGAATGTACGCCGAGATTCTTTTTGAACAATTTTAGCAGTTTCTGGTGATTCAGCGTTTCCTGGGTAACCTGAGATGTTTTACCCGGCATTTCGCGGCCGCGAAGCCATGCGAGTAGTGCTTTGATATTGGTTGAAAAGAAATTTTTCTTTCCATCATCAAAAACAATCCGGCGCACTACCGGATGGTCGTTCAGTCGCATCTTCTCAATCACCCGTTCCGCCAGGGGTTGGCTGCCTAACAGATCGACCTGGGTTTCATAATACTCACGAGTTTGAAGTTCGCTGGAAACCACTTCCTCAAATTTTGTTACTTTGGGTGATTGCCGCGTAACTTCGATGACGGCGGTGGCTTTGTAAATTTTTGTCGATGACAGCGTAAAAATCAGTGTTGAAATAAAGACAAAAGAGAGGATACTTACAATAAGCCATTTACGGCGAATCAGCACATCAATTAAATCACGTATCTCAATTTCGTCATCAGCGTATTGGGGGATGGCTTTTCTGAATTCGGTTGAAGGAAGATAACTGTCAGCCGCCACTAAATGTCCGCCGGCAGCGATTAAATTATCTGGTATGATGTTGCGGTTATTCATTGCGCAATCCTGTTTATTCGAAAATTATCTAACCGTATCACACCGGCGATCTTGCTATCAAAGCGTTTGCTTTTCAGTCGTCTGAGACGAATAACCACCGCATGACAATTTGCAGGCGGTTTAAATTGAACAGACTCGCTATGCCACTCACTGGTTCCGGTGATCTGTCGGCTATGCATATTCAATCCCTGTTGATCATATCCGTAAATTTCGATAAAAGGCCCCTGATCGGTAGTGATGTTCCCACTCTGCCATATAAAAGTTAGCTTGTAGGTAGCCAGCGATTTAACCGGAACAATTTGATATAAGTGATGAAAGGAGATATTTTTGTTACCGTCAAAAGTGATTTGTAATGCGTATTCACCTTGATAGGTCGGGGATGTCACCCGTTTAATCACCCAATTCCGCTCCGGATCGTTACTAAAACGCCAATCAAAGCCCTGATGGGTTATCCGTTTTTCAAAACCGGGATTGGTGATTCCGTCCGCACCGGTGTATTCACGCCATATCAGGTCAGCTTGGATAATTTTTTTATTATTAACAAGAAAGTGAACATATTGCAAGAGAATGTCAGGTTCCGGTTTCCCGGATACAGTGATTACGTTCCACACCAGGGATGCATCAGTAAACCGTTTCAAGTGCATCAGATTTTGCAAATAAGGTGCCAGGTTTTCCGTATCAAGCATCCCTATTGTTCGGGCAGTTTTGTATTCGGTGTAGGCATCGGCTAATTGAAGTGCATCGTGTAAATGAATGCCGCGCTGCACCAGGTAATTTATATTATGAACGAAAATTTCTTCCATTCGTAGTTCATAAGCAAGCAGCGTTTCAGGCCATTTCCAACGACGCACCTGTTTGGTTCGATGATACGTGAACCACACTATTTCTTTCGCTTTTTCACTATTCCCCAGAGCGTTTTCCGTTTCAGCCAGTTTTAGCCAAGCGTCAATATAGCAGACATCCTGAGATACTGCTTGTCGAAAATAGGCGGATGCCGAGGCCGCATCTGAGTCAGACCACGCTTTTAGCCCAAGCAGGTATTGGGCTTTGGGCAAAAACTTCATCGTTCCAGCGTCACTGTCAGATAATATCAGATTGTTACCAGACAGGGAGCGTTTCTGCCAAGTGTAGTGTAACAACCATCCGGTCAGAAGAATAATCAAAAGCGTAATGGCTATTTTTTTAACTGCTTGAATCATCATTGTTTTGTTAGCATCCTGAAAATGTCTGAATCAGAATTAGCAGAATTTAAGAATGAACAGAATTCTGGCCATTCCAAAATCAGAAGGCCTATTCTTCGTATTAGCTACTACTGTTCAGTCAAGGTTTGAATGACGGGTTTGTTTTTGTCATAATCCAAAATAATCAAGCATTGTTACTCGTCATCTTAAACTTGACTGAACACTACTGCAAATTGGAAATTCGTACCCCCCCACATTGTAGCAGGACAATTTGCAAAATTATCCTACGTTTCGGAATCAACAATCGTAGGACAAATTTGAAATTTGTCCCGCTTGAGGGTGGGGGACGAACTTCCGAGTTGCAGTACTACGCTGTTGGTAATGTATCCCGGTGCGCAGCACGGATGTTTACATCAGATGAACGCGACCATAAACACGCATAAACAATCCCAATCAGCATGACAAAATAGAAACAATTGGCCGGAATTTGAAGGTTAAAATCAAAAAAACTGTGAACCATAACAGATATTAAGCCACTTAAAGCGCCGATGGCAATAAAATAACGGAACGCATCTCGGTGGGGCGTTAATTTTTTGATCCGCAAAACGCTTTTCCATAAAAAAACGAAGCCGCCGCTGACAATTGCCAAAAAACCCGGAACCCCGGTTTCAACTAATAATTGCAAGTAATCGTTATGTAAATGAACCGCATTTAAGTCTGCCGTATATGCTATTTGATAGACAGGCAGCACCTTAGGCGTATTGCCTAAACCGATTCCAAAAGGATGATCTTTCAAGATGGCGATGCCGTCTTTCCACATATCCAAGCGTGCGTCCCCGCCGCTAATGCTTAAAAAACGTTCGACAATTGGTCCAAAACCGATTTTTATACCATAAATAAAAACAAAGCTGATTATGATACCGATCAGTAAACGGAAAATAATCGAATGGGATTGAGGGCCGCTACGAACGAACCATAAAAATGATACGATTCCGACAATTCCCGCAATAATCCCTCCCCTGGATTTAGAAAACAGAAGCGCCAGTAACATGATGATGATCGACAAGGTATATAAAAGTTGAAGATTTAGCCGGTCGGAAGAAAACAGTTTCGAAAAAACCGTTATTCCGGTGTCGTTTCGGAGAGAAAGGGTATAACCTAATACCAACGGCCATATCATTGCTATAAATCCGGCAAAATGATTGCGATTAACGTAAGTCCCGCAGGCGCAACCGGGATATGCCGAATCGGCCCATAAAACACCGGTTTCCGGGACCAGTGCCTGGATAAGGCCGTAAAGCGCTTCCAGAGTTGCAACGATTACCAGTATTCGAATGATGATGGCTAAATTATGTCGGGAAGCGCAGTATTCTCGTAAAACTGATACAAACAAAAAAAGGCTAAGTAAAAAGAGCCACCAAGCAATTGAAACCCTTGAAGAATAGCTGACCGCCTGCCAGGCCAGGGCGCGGTCTGTCAAAATATGAGCCTGTACCAGCGTATCGTAGCGATAAGGGCTTATATTCTGCAACATTTGCAGAGGCAGCGGCAAAGATTGCAATAATGTTATAATAAAAAAACAAAGAATCGGAATCGCGAAAAGTTTATCAGATGCATGCCCCGTTGCAAAGCCGTTTCTCCAAAAAGATACAAGAAAGGCAGTGAAAAAAGCCGCAGTATAAAAAGACTGAACCCAAGGTTGAACGGCAGCAAATAAAAGGGGAATTGTGGTAATAACAAAAAATATGATTAACAGATTCATTGCATATAAGCGGACAGTTGATTTTAGACACAATTAATATCGCTTGCAAGATTATTCCTTGATTAAGTTTAACATTGTATTGCAATGTAATCAATAGGGAATTAATTGTGTTGAAAAGATGGTGCGGAGTGCAAGCTTCAGCTTACGAGGTTAAGGGAAAACCGGATGCTCGGCCTTCTGCCAGACGTTGCTAAAATTGTCTTAAACGCAACAGACCGAGCCTCTCAACAGTCACTGCTTAAGGAGTAAATATCTTAAGACCCAAAATGGCATCTTCCAAATCAACAACCCCGTCAAGATTGAGATCACCGGCTTTTATCTGGGGATGGGTGCCAAGCTGAAATTCTTCAAGGTCGGTGATGCCGTCGCCGTCGAAATCGCCGCTGCCGTCACGATTGAGCGCGCCGAAATATTTTATTTCCCAAGCGTCGTTCATGCCGTCGTTGTCGCTGTCTGGCGTGGACGAGGCGGTAACGGTTATGGTGCAGGTTCGTGTGGCGGATAATCCGCCTTCGTCAGAAGCCGTGAATGTGAGCGTATATTCACCGGCCTGGCCTGAGGCCGGAACCCAGTAAAATCTTCCGGTGCCGTCGCCTTCATCCGTGAATGTCGCACCGGCCGGCAAAGGTGTTGCCGATAACGCGGGGACAGTGCCGTTGGGGTCAGAAGCTTCCACCAGAAAACCGAGTTGCTGGCCTTCGGCTGCGGAGCGATCCGGGATAAACTGCATTACAGGCGGTTGCGGGCCGCTGGCCGGGTCTTCAAAGTAAACTTTGTATGATTCGGTGGTGTCAGCGTCAAACAGGTAGAAGAAATAGATCCAGTCATTGTTGCTGTTGCGGGTTTTAAACAGCCAGGCATTTTCCGGTTTGATCTGTTTGCCATCCGAGCGAATGACCTCTTTCAGCGCTTTGGCGCCATTGTACGGGTCGTCTAAGCGCACAAGCATAAATCCTGCCGTGGCCGGTGCTGTCAGGGTGTGATAATCGCCGGCATTGACCAGCGCAGCCGATGCGGTCTGATCCGTAACGGCCGTGTCCAGATTATCGGATTCATACACTTTGTAGCCCTGTCCGAACACAGCTAGAAAATCCTGCACTTCATCCCGGCCGGGCAGATCGACTAACACATCGCGCACCAGCGTATGTGTATAAACCGCATCAACCAGGGAGGTCAGTTCACCGCCCAACTCGTCCGCATGGGAAAAATCGGCGGTGAATTCTGTAAATTCGCCTGAAAGAGAGCAGGTCATCCACCATATCGCCACTGCGGCCCGGTTCGGCTCAATATCACCCAATTCGGCCAGCAAACTCGGCGTGGCCTCCTGGCCGTTGACTTGGCTGCCTTCGATATTAAAGCCGATTAACAAGCCTTGTTCATTGTCGATAATCTTGGGTTGGGCCGAGTCAATTTTCATATCTTTGGCGGTGCCGGAACCGTTGTTGGACGCCCGCACACCCAGCGCAAACGGAATGCTGGGTTCGATTTCGGAAGTGAACGCATCGTCGCCATACACATCAGTCGGCAAAAAGTAATCCAGCACCAGTTCAGGCATGGGTTTTACAAAAATATAATCCGGGCTGACTTCAGTAACATGCTCCTCCCCGTTAATCGTGTAGGTAAGAGTCGCGCCGATATAGTAGAGCGCGCCTATCTCCAGGCCGTTGGAAGCGCCCGGGGCCGGAATGATCAGCCAGTGAATATCCGCGGATGTCGCCGGCATCACCGCACCGGCACCGTCAACATCACTGATATTTTCCATGGATTCGATGTGGATAAAAAAGATTGCCTGCGGATCATTCGGGTCTGAAGTGGCAATCACGCTGTTGCCATCCTTATCGGCAAACATCACATCCACATCCACGTCTTCCAGCGTGATCGTATCCAGTCCGTTGTTGATGCGCATGTGGGCGTCAAATGCCTGGCGCTCCAAGGTCATCTTTTGGCGGATTTCTATTTTTACGCGAGCGCATATGCCTTCTTCGGCAAATGAAGAAGGCGCTGAAAGGCTAAGTAAAAGGAAAAACAATAATCCAATATAAAATTTATTAAACGTTTTCATTCTTATCCTTTTGTTATCGTCATTATTGACTGAGTTGCATTAGAAAGAATAGGAAAAGCATCCGCCTCCTTTACATTGAAATTTGCCTGGTCCGGGTCCTAAATCTGGCTTTTTATCTGGCGCTAATAAATCAACCGTCTTCACACCTACTCCTGAAGTGCCAACACTTACACTTCCCAAATACGGGATTGAACCGGAACAACCCGCACTATAGTCAACAGAAGGCCACAAACTAACATCCGCCCCACAACTAAATCCGGGTCCACTACAACTAAATGTAAGCTTCCAAGAGCTAGTGCTTTCATCACAGCATTTAGGCTCATTAGGTGCACTAACCGAGCCATCAACTGAAGCGCCTCCTCCTGGTGTACATAGACCTAAACATCCTTCAACACTGAACGTTGAAGAAGGTTTAGGAGGCACCGATTTACAATCGCAACACTCATGCATTCCCACAGAAACAGAAATCCAGATATTAATTAGTGGATTCCCGGTAGGAGCACAGACGTCAATGCCAGCTGAAAGTGAAAACAAACCGAAAGGGTCTGAATAATTAACAGGATTATTTAGCGCGTAGCTATATAAATTAATATCATCAAGTCTATTGCCAGTAGGGCATAAAGGTCCTTTTGAAAATATAAAAGAGTCCGGTCTTTTGCTTATCCCTAGCGGATCCGTTTCCAAATACCTTCCAAGATTCATATCATAAGTCCTATGAAAATTATAATGATAGCCCGTTTCCCCATCGAAATAATGACCCGCAAATCGCAGATTATTGATCACAGTGGAAGATGGGTCAATTTCCGCTTCTCCAAAAGAAGAGTAATCTGCTGACCATACCACACTGCCATTGCGATCTGTCAGTTTTACAGGTGTGCCGAGATGATCGTTTTGATAGTAATAATAATTGCCGTTCGTTTT